>JBKJYP010000107.1:0-13553 GCA_046715695.1 Actinomycetota bacterium
CCTCCAGGGCGCCGAAGACATAAACGACTCCGTCAGGCGAGATCCCATCAGGTGACGGTTCGATCCCGGCGATCGCAGGGTTCTCGCCGTTGCGGCCCACCCCGACTATCGAGGAAGGAAGCTCCCCCTTCGTCGTCACAGGGCCGACGAAGGCGAAAGCGCCCACGACCGACCCCATATCTGCAGGCCCCGGGTTAGTCACCTCGATCGTTGCTGTGTGAGTCGAACCGGGCTCGGACGACGAAGGGAAATCGATGGTCACCACCGGCTTCCCCTTGCCTTCGGGGGTGAGGTCGTCGCCACCGCCTCGGTAACAGGCCGGAGAAACCAGGAGTACGGCGAGGATCAGTGGGCCGAGCCGGGACCTCACAGCTCTAAGAGTTGCTCCAACCCGACCGTCAGGCCCGGGAGCTCCGGCACCTTCTTGACCGCAAGCAGCACCCCGGGCATGAAAGATGCGCGGTCGAGGGAGTCGTGTCGGATGGTGAGGATCTCGCCGGGGGACCCGAGGATCACCTCCTGGTGAGCGACCGAACCGGGAACACGCAGAGAGTGGATCCTTATCCCCGCGCTCTGGCCTCCCCTGCTCCCCTCGAGGGTCTCGGTCTCTTCGGCCCCCGGGGTCCAAGGAGTCGAGCCGCGGGCCTCGCTCATCAGCTCGGCGGTGCGAAGGGCCGTGCCGGACGGTGCATCGAGCTTGCGGTCGTGATGGCGCTCGACTATCTCTGCGCGGTCGAAGAATGTTGCCGCCCGGCGCGCGAACTCCATCATCAGCACCGCCCCCACCGCGAAGTTCGGAGCGACGAAGACGTTCTTGGAGGTGGCTTCGCTCCACGCGGCGATCTGCTCGAGGTCGGCACCGGAAAGACCCGTTGTGCCGACGACGACATGCATACCCAGGTCCAGGCAGCCTTTGACGTTGTCCTTGACCGACGCCGGGGCTGTGAAGTCGACTACGACTTCTGCGCCTCCGTCTCTCAGCCCGGTGAGCGGGTCGCCGATGTCGGCGCAGGGTCCGAGCCCTAGGTCGGGGTCCGCGTCAACCGCACGACAAACCTCGGAGCCCATCCTGCCCTTGGCACCGAGGACCCCGACAGTGATCATCGAGGATCAGGCGGCGTAGCGGTCGAACGCGTTTTCATCGAAGGGACCCACAACCGTCACCTGGAACTCGGCCGACCCCAGCACGGTGTCGACGACGCGGCGGATGTCGTCCATCTCGATGGCATCGAAGCGCGCTATGAGCTCGTCTATCGAAAGGATCTCGCCGGTGGTCAGTTGCTGGCGGCCCAGACGGTTCATGCGGCTTCCGGGGTCCTCCGAAGACAAGACTAGAGAACCCTTCACATTGCCCTTGGACCGGGCCAGCTCGGCGTCGCTGATCCCGTTCTCGACGATCGACTCGATCTCGGCACGAACGATGTCGATGACGGTCTCTGCGTTCTGAGGAAGCGTCCCCGCGTAGACGGCGAAGGTGCCTGCATCCGCGAACATGGAGCGGTACGAGTAGACGGAGTAGGCGAGGCCCCTCTTTTCCCGAACCTCTTGGAAGAGGCGAGATGACATGCCGCTGCCCAAGATGTTGTCGACGATCGCGAGGGCATGCCTGTCCTCATGGGCTCGAGGGAGCCCTTGGGTGCCGATGATGATGTGGGCCTGCTCGGTCGGACGGGTGAAGACGTTGACGCCCGTCTCGTGATCCGGCGCAGGACCCTGACGTAGCGTCTTCTTCGAGGGCCTGGCTTCGAACAACCTCTCGACGTCGCTGACGAGCTTGTCGTGGTCGAGATGGCCGGCAGCTGCGACGACCAGGTTCGAAGGCCCATAGCGCTCGCGCCAGTAGTTGGCGATGTCGTCACGTGGCACCTTGCCGATCGTCTCGTTGGAACCGAGTACCGGCCGTCCCAGCGGGTGGTCACCCCACGTCGACCTATAGAACAGGTCGTGCACGAGTTCGTCCGGAGCATCCTCGTGCATCGCGATCTCTTCCAGGATCACCTTGCGCTCGGGCTCGAGTTCCTTGGGGTCGAGGGTCGACCTGGTGATCATGTCGGTCAGAACATCGAGAGCCATGGGGAGGTCGTTATCGAGAACACGTGAGTAGTAGCACGTGTACTCCTTGCCGGTGAACGCGTTGAGATCACCACCGACAGCCTCGAAAGCATCGGCGATGTTCTTCGCTGAGCGCGTCGGGGTTCCTTTGAACAGCAGGTGCTCGAGGAAATGAGACGTGCCCGAGATGCTCTCGGGCTCGTCTCGCGATCCCACATCGAACCAGAACCCCACTGAAACGGAGCGGACCTCCGACATCGACTCGGTGAGGATCGTTGCCCCCGAGTCGAGGGTCGTTCGAGAAAAGGTCGACATGTACTAGGCGTCGCCCTCGCGACGAGGTGCGCGCTCACGGCGCGGCCCGCCCCGGTCTCCCCCGCCGCCTTCACGGCGTGGGCCCCGGTCACGATCTCCACCTTCACGACGCGGCCCGCGGTCACGGTCCCCGCCTTCACGGCGGGGGGCCGAACCTTGGATCGCGGCCGCACGGGCCTCATCGATCGTCTTGCCTTGAGCGACCTGGCGCTCGAGCCATGCCACGGGTGTGAGATTGACCCTGCCTTGCCGGTCGACCTCGGATACCTCGACCTGGATGTGGTCGCCGACGTTCACGGCGTCCTCAACCCGCTCGATCCGGCCTTCACCGAGCTTGCTTATGTGTACGAGACCATCGCGGTTCGGCGCGATGTTCACGAACGCGCCGAAGGCCATGGTCTTGACGACGGTGCCGTCGTAGATCTCGCCTGCTACGGGGAGCTTGGGGTTGACGATCTCTTCGATGAGCTTCGCTGCAGCACGGCCCGACTCTTCGTCGACCGAACCGATGCGGATAGTGCCGTCGTCGTCGATGTCGATCTCGACGCCGGTCGTTGCCGTGATCATGTTGATGTTCTTGCCCTTGGGGCCGATGACTTCGCCGATCTTGTCCGTGGGGATCTTGATGGCGAGCACTCTCGGCGCGCGCTCTGCGAGCTCGCTCCTTGGGGTGTCGATGGTCTTGTTCATCTCGCCGATGATGTGCAGACGCGCTTTCTGAGCAGCCTCGAGGGCCTCGCGGAGCACTTCGGCGGGAACACCAGAGATCTTGGTGTCGAGCTGGAGGGCCGTGACCACTTCCTCGGTCCCGGCAACCTTGAAGTCCATGTCTCCGAACGCGTCCTCGTCACCGAGGATGTCGGTAAGAGGTACGAACTTGCCGCCTTCGGCGACGAGTCCCATGGCCACGCCGCCGCAATGCTTGCCACCGCGCAGGGGGACACCGGCATCCATCATCGACAACGACGAGCCACAAACACTGGCCATCGAGGTCGAGCCGTTGGACGAGAGGATCTCGGACACCACTCGGATCGCGTATGGGAAGTCTTCCTTGTCGGGGACGAGAGGCAGAAGGGCTTTCTCCGCAAGGGCACCATGCCCGATCTCGCGCCGCTTCGGGCCGCGCATGAAGCCGGCCTCTCCGGTCGAGTAAGGGGGGAAGTTGTAGTGGTGCATGTAGCGCTTACTGTCTTCGGGCGAGAGGTCGTCAATCATCTGCTCCATGCGTTGCATCCCGAGCGTGCAGATCGTGAGAGCCTGTGTCTCGCCTCGGGTGAAGAGTCCCGTTCCGTGCACCCGTGGGACGACGCCGACCTGGGCCCAGATGGGGCGGACCTCATCAACCTTGCGACCGTCGAGGCGCACGTTGTCGTCGATGATGCGAGCTCTGATGAGCTTCTTCGTCAGTGAGCGGAGAGCCGCTTTCACCTGAGACGTGATCTCGGCGTAGGGCTCGCCCAGTACCTCGAATGTCTCGGCCTCGATGCCCGACAGCTGAGTACGACGAGCCGACTTCTCAGTGATGGCGATCGCCTCACGGATCTTGGACTCTGCTGCGTCCCGCACTGCCGCCATGACCTCGTCCGTGTAGTCCACGAACAAGGGGTAGGTGGTGTCGGCGCCGCCGAAGGTTGCCTTGGGCTTGCCCGCAGCATCGGCCAGCTCCTTCTGCAGGGAGATCGACTCGGCGATGTGGGTCTTGGAGAACTCGATGCCATCAGCGAGAAGAGCCTCGTTGGGAGCCTGTGCTCCCGCTTCGATCAGGTCGAAGACCCGCTCGGAGGCAGCCGACTCGATCATCATGATGTCGACCTCGCCGGCCTCGTTGACGCGTCCGGCCACGACGAGCTCGACCGTCGCCCCTTCCTGCTCTTCCCACGTGGGGTTCGCCACCCATTCGCCGTCGATGTGGCTGACGCGTACGCATCCGACCGGGCCCTCGAAGGGCATGTCGGAGACGGCCAGGGCCGCCGAGGCTGCGTTGACGGCAAGGACGTCGACCGGGTTGTCGTCGTCAACCGAGAGGATCGTCACGACGACATGGACCTCGTGGCGGAAGCCGTCGGGGAACGACGGACGGAGGGGCCGGTCGATCAGTCTCATGTTGAGGATCGCCTTCTCACTCGCTCGGCCCTCGCGCCGGAAAAAGCTGCCGGGGATCTTGCCGGCGGCGTACATCCGCTCCTCGATGTCGACCGTCAGAGGGAAGAAGTCTCCGTCACCGCGAGGCGACGATGAAGTTGCGGCCGCGAGCACGGTTGTCTCGCCGACCGAAGCCAGAACGGCTCCGCCGGCCAGCTGCGCCACGCGACCTGTTTCGAATCGGAATACCTCGTCGCCGATCTTGCGCTCGACGACGGTGGGGGTTTGGGAAGCCATACCCATATCTGTTCTCTCCTTAATTCATCCGGGCTTTCCCGGAATTCGAGGAGAGGCTCAGCCGGGCCGATTGTCAGTGGGAAGCCCGCTGCCTTAAAGAGCGGGCTTTCAACTGATAACCGACCTTGATGGAGATCGACTTTTGACGACTCCGAGCCGGCCTCTCCGATGCTTGTTACAAGGTCAGTTGCGGTTTAGGGCCGGGGAGCCTCCTTCCATACGTAGGACGTAGGCGCTTAGCGTCTGAGGCCAAGCTTGCCGATCAGGGCTCGGTAGCGCTCGATGTCTTCACGCTTCAGGTATTCGAGCAGCCGGCGCCTGCGGCCGACCATCCTCAGCAAGCCACGCCGGGAGTGGTGATCCTTGAAGTGGAGCTTCAGGTGCTCGGTGAGGTCGGCGATGCGCCGGGTGAGGACCGCTACCTGCACCTCTGGGGAGCCTGTGTCGCCCTCGGTACGGGCGTGCTCGCCGATGATGCTCGTCTTGTCTTCTTTAACCAGTGCCATGCGCGCTCGTTAGCTCCTCAACGCTCCGAAAAGGGGTCCCGGGGCGCGAACGCCTCCGGTGAAGTGCGCATATTAGCAGGTCACCGCTGGGACCGGGTCTAGAAAGATTTTCCCTCCGTGGGAAGGAGTCGGGGTGGCAGGTAGCGAAAGAGAGCCACTGAACCCCCGCACTGCGGCGGAGGGACGTCACGCCCGAACTCAAGTGACACTGATAGGCCCCCTCATGGGGGCCTTTCCTTTTTCCCGGCCTGGACGCCTACGAGAAGGGCTTGTAGGTCATCACGAAGACGCTGAGTATCAGCAGCCCGATCATCATCTTGCTGACGAGAGCGACCTGCTTCATGGCGGCCAGAGCTTCGGGGTCGATGCCCTTCTCCTTGACGTGCGCCATCAGCGCCTTGGCCCTGGGGGCGAAGAACCCGATCCCCATCCCCGCCCCGAGGAACGCCGTCCCAAGACCGAACAGGACGAAGAAATGACCGAAGCCGTAGCCGGCTTTCAAGACCAAGCCGATACCCGAAGCAAGGGTCGTCAAGATGATCGGCGCATAGAAGTGAGGTCCCAACCACTCCAGGAACTCGAGGTTGCGAAGGACCATCTCGGGTGTAGGCGGTCCCGCCTTGGCTGCACGGGCGCTGGAGAGGGCGAGCATGACACCGCCACCGATCCAGATCGCGATGGTCGTGATGTGCAGGAACAGCAAGAGTTTGTAGAGCATCATTCCCCACTCCTTCCTTGTCTCTCTAGGTGAGCATCCCTCTCGTTTCCTCCACATCCTTGCCCATCTGGTCGATCAGGGCATCGACAGAATCGAAGCGCAGCTCGTCGCGGAGTCGTGCGTGCCATTCGACCCGGATCGTTTCCCCGTAGATGTCACCTTCGAAGTCGAGGAGGTAGGCCTCTATGCGGGGGCGGGTGGCCTCGGGGTCCCCGCCGAATGTCGGGTTGACGCCGAGATTGATCGCGGCTCCGTACGTCTCCCCCCGGACGTGGACCCTCCCGGCGTAGACGCCGCGCGGCGGGTGAGCGAGCTTCGGATCAGTTGCCACATTCGCTGTCGGAAAGCCGAGAGAGGCTCCGCGGTCGTCTCCATGCTCGACGACACCATCCACATCGTGAGGTCTGGTCAGCAACGAGGTCGCCGAGTCGAGCTCGCCGGCGACGAGCGCCTTTCTCACGCGACTTGACGAGACGGGCCCGCCGTCTGCCTGCGCAAGCTCGAGCCCTTCGACCTCGAATCCAAAGCCGGCCCCGAGCTCGGACAACAGTGAAACGTCTCCGGCAGCCTTGTGACCGAACCTCCAGTTGGCCCCGATCAACACCGCCCGCGCATCCACGCCCGCGACGAGGATGTCCTGCACGAAGCGCTCGGGCGGCCATCTCGACAGCTCATCGTCGAACGGAAGCACCACCGTCGCCTCGACACCGGTGCCCTGCAAGAGCTCGAGCTTGCGTTCGGTCGTGGTGAGCAATGGCGGCACCCTGTCCGGCCTCAAGGTCTCCGACGGGTGCCGGTCCCAAGTGATGACCACCGAACGAGCCTCATGACGTGCGGCGCGATCGATCGTTGTCGCTATGAGATCGCGATGGCCGAGATGAACCCCGTCGAATGTTCCTATCGTGACCGCCGAGGGTCCCTGGAGATCCTGCAGCGCCTCGACACCAGTAAGTACCTCCATCAGGCTCCCACGACCCTGTCGGGGACCAGCGCTCCATCGCCATCTCGATAAACCGCCAGCAGCTCACCCGAACTGAGGACCGCGACAGGGGTGCTGGCCGCGTGCACCTCTATCGCCCGGCCATGAGAGACCAATGAGGCCGTCTCGGCGTCGACCTCTATCGAAGGAAGGATCCTCACTACATCTCGAAGCGGCAGGACGACGTCCTCCGAGACTTGATCGAGTGGGACCGCGTCGGCGAGCCCGAACCCTCCGGCCTCGGTACGACGCAGCGACTTCATGTGCCCACCGCATCCCAGATGTCGACCGATGTCGTGGATGAGCGTTCGCACATAGGTTCCTGCCGAGCACGTCACGTCCAGGCTCGAAACAACTTCGATCGGGTCGAAGCCGGTCTGCTGCATGGAGTAGATGTGAGCCTTTCGAGGTGCGCGTTCGATGACTTCACCGCGGCGCGCCTTACGGTAGAGCCGCTCGCCGTCCACCTTGACCGCCGAGACCATCGGAGGGATCTGTTCGATATCCCCGATGTAGAGAGCGATCGCGGCCTCCACCTGGACGGGATCCACCTCGGCGTCGAACTTCGCAACGATGTCGCCGGAGGCGTCCTGGGTGTCGGTCTCGATCCCCCAGGCCGCTTCGGCCAGGTATCGCTTGGGAGCCGCTTGCGCATAGGAGAGGAACCGAGTGGCCCGTCCCAGCCCGACGATCAGCACGCCGGTCGCATCCGGGTCGAGGGTGCCGGCATGTCCGACCTTGCGCATATCGAGTGCCTTACGCACGCGATCGACAACATCGTGAGAGGTCATCCCGGCCGGTTTGTCGACGACTACTACCCCGTCCACTGCGCCGCCATCTCCTTCCGGATCTCGGTCGCGGTCTTCTCGACATCCGGCGCGGTGAAGCCGGCAGCGAGGTCATGGCCGCCGCCCCCACGGGCCTGAGCGATCGTGTTGACCTTCACCGAGCCCTTCGATCGCATGCTCACGCGATAGCGGCCATCGGATTGCTCCTTGAACATCGCGGCGACGACCGCATCGCGCGTTCCCCGGAGGATGTCGATGAGCTTCTCGGTCTCGTCCATCCCGACGCCCGTCTCCTCGAGGTCCGCCAAGGTGATCCACGAATAGACGAAACCCTCATCGGGAGCCAGGTTCGCCCTGTCGAGCATCCGGCCCAGGAGCTTCATGTAGCCGAACGGTGCGGATTCAAAGACCTCGAGCGCTATCTCGGACGCGGGGACATCCAACTCCAGCAGGTCTGCAGCGAGCCGAAGGGTGTCGGGTGTCGAGTTCGAATACTGGAAGCGACCCGTGTCGGTGACAACGCCCGTGTAGAGACAGGTTGCGATAGCTGTGTCCATCTCGATGTCCATCTCCCGGATCAGTGCGGCGACAAGCTCGGCCGTCGAAGAAGCGGTCGTGACGACGACATTGATGTGGCCGAACTCATCGTTGCCGGGATGATGATCGATGTTGATCAGGGTCACCGCCTCGTGCGCCTTAGCCTCGAGGTCGCCCAGACGGTCCCCCGCGCCACAATCGAGCGCAACGAAGACCGGGGTCGCCGGTAAGTCGGCCGGTTGAACGATCGTGTCGATACCGGGAAGGAACCTGTAACTCGGAGGAACGGTTGCCGGTTTCGAGCCCCATGACGCATACGCGGTCTTGCCTGCCTTGCGCAGGCCAAGGGCAAGAGCGAGCAGAGAGCCGAGCGCATCGCCGTCGGGGTTCACATGGCATGCCAGCCCGACCTGGTCGGCGTCTCTCAAGGCCGCGACGACCGGCGCCCAATCTGGGTTCACTCAGACTCACTCTCATGGAGCTTACGCAGCAGCTCTTCGATCCTTCCGGCCTGCTCCTGTGTGTCGTCGAGCTCGAATATCAATTCGGGGGTGTACTTCAGCTTCAGCTCGTGGCCGAGATCCTTCTGCAGCTTGGGGGCCGCGCTTCGCAGACCGGTCATCGTCAAGTCTTGCTCCTCTTGTGTGCCGAGGACGCTGACGTGGACACGGGCATGCTGCAGGTCCGGTGTGATCCGGACGCCGGTGACAGTGGCGAATCCGATACGAGGGTCTTTCAGCTCGTGCATAAGCTCGCCGAGGATCCTCCGAGCGAGCTCCTGCACCCGATCGGTTCGTTTGGTCATAAGAGATCCTCGTAGGCCAATATCTGCGAGTCGCGCTGGACGATCTCGGCTTCAGGGAACGCAACGCTCGTTATCAACCTCTCAACCTCGTCCAAGACCTCCCGGCAATGACCCGACGATCCGGCAACACAGCTCACGCCGAAAGCGGCGCGCTGCCACAACTCCTGGTGATCGACCTCAGCTATCGCCACGTTGAACTTCTTTCTGACGGTGCTCCCTACCGAACGCAGGACCTGGCGTTTGTCTTTCAAGGATCGCGACCCCGGCAAGAAGAGCTCGTATCGACCTATACCGATGAACACGGCTATTAGGACTAGCGCTCGACCTCTTGGACCTCGAACGCCTGGATCAGGTCGCCTTCTTTCAGGTCTTGGTAACCCTCGAGCCCGATACCGCACTCGAAACCTGAAGCGACCTCGCGAACGTCGTCTTTGAATCGTCTGAGGGACGAGATAGTGGTTTCGTAGATCACGGTTCCGTCCCGGACCAGACGAGCCTTCGAGTTCCTTCGGACGACGCCGTCCAGGACCATCGACCCGGCGATGACGCCCATCTTGGGGACACGGAATGTTGCCCTGACCTCGGCTTGACCCAGCGAGAGTTCCTTGAGCTCGGGGCCGAGGAGACCTCGTGCAGCCTTCTCGATGTCAGAGACGGCCTGATAGATGACGCGGTAACTGCGCACATCGACCCCGGCTTCCTCGGAGAGGGTGCGCGCCTGGGCGTTCTCGACGACGTTGAACCCGATGACGATCGCGTTCGATGCCTGGGCAAGCGTGATGTCGTTCTCCGTGATCCCGCCGACGCCCTTGCGCAGGATGTTCACCTTCACGATGCTCTGGTCCATCTTCGCCAACTGGTCGGCGAGCGCCTCGACCGAGCCCTGCATGTCGGCCTTGAGAAGAAGGTTGAGCTCGGGCACAACACCTTCGCGCGTCGCGGCCAGAAGGGTTTGCAGCGAGACCCCACCCTGGCTCACGTTCTCGGCTGCCCTCCGATGCGCTTGTCTCTCGTTCGCGATCCGGCGAGCTTCTCGCTCGTCGTCGAGGACGCGGAATTCATCGCCCGCTTGCGGGACCGACTGCCAGCCGAGTACCTGAACAGGCTGGCCCGGCCGAGCCTCGTCGACCTCGGTCCCGTTCTCGTCTTGCATCGCACGGACACGACCCCACGCGGCCCCCGCTATCAGCGGGTCACCGGGGAAGAGGGTCCCTCTCTTAACGAGGACTGTCGCTACCGGGCCACGACCCTTGTCCAGGTGAGCCTCGATAACGACACCGCGCGCGTCGGCGTCGGCGACCGCTTTCAGTTCGAGTTGCACGTCGGCGGTAAGGAGGATCATCTCGATCAATCCTTCGAGGTTCGTGCGCTGCTTCGCAGACACGTCGACGAAAATGGTCTCGCCGCCCCACTCTTCGGGCATGAGCCCGTGATCGGACATCTGCTGCCGGACGCGGGTTGGGTCGGCTTCGGGTTTGTCGATCTTATTGACAGCGACGACGATCGGAACGCCGGCGGCTTTGGCGTGGTCGATAGCCTCGACCGTCTGAGGCATCACACCGTCGTCGGCTGCGACGACGAGTACGGCGATGTCGGTCGCATGGGCACCTCGCGCTCGCATCGCTGTGAAGGCTTCGTGACCCGGCGTATCGATGAAGGTCACCTCACGGTTTTGGTAATGGACCTGGTACGCGCCGATGTGCTGGGTTATCCCACCGGCTTCGCCGGCCGCGACATCCGTACGGCGGATCGCGTCGAGGATCGCCGTCTTGCCGTGGTCGACGTGACCCATGACCGTGACGACCGGGGGCCGCGGGACGAGCTCGCCGCCCTCCTCGTCGTCGTCATCATCGCCCGCGTCTTCCTCGGCTTCCTCCACAGACGGATCGATGACTTGGACGGTTAGCCCGAGCTCGTCCGCTACCAACATCACGGCGTCGTCGGTCATCGACTGGGTGACGGTGACCATCTCGCCGGCACCGATGAGGACCTTGACGATCTCGGCCGGGGCCCGATCGATCTTCTCGGCGAACTCCTTGACGGTGATCCCTCGGTGGACCTTCAACAGCTCCGTCGAAGCAGCCGCGGTGACCATCTGGGGTTTCGGAGCCGGGGCAGGCTCAGGGGCAGGCTCGGGTTCGGGCTCGCCCTTGGCCTCGACCTTTGGCTCCGGCGCCTTCGGAGTCGTCGGGGCCCTGGGAGCAGGAGGGGCCTTGGCTTCAGCCTTGGGCGCGGACTTGGCTTCAGCCTTGGGCGCGGGTTTCGCAGCCGGCTCGGGCTTGGCACCCAGCTCTTTCCGGATCCTGTCCGCGACCTCTCCGGTCACAGTGGATGAGTGGCTCTTGGCCGGTTCACCTATCTTCTCGAGGAAGGCCAGCACGTCCTTGGACGCGAGCCCTATCTCCTTGGCGACCTCATGGACGCGCGGGTTAGCCATCGGAAACCTCAACCCCGGGCGCGACCGACTCGGGTGCTCCTTCCGCCTCAACCCCGGGCGCGACTACCTCGGGTGCCCCTCCCGCCTCGGCCAATGCCTCGGCTACGGCCTCGGTCTCGCGCTTGACCTGTGACTCCGACTTGATGTCGACGCGCAGCCCGGTGAGTCTCGCAGCGAGACGGGCGTTCTGGCCCTCTTTCCCGATCGCCAGGGACAGCTGGTAGTCGGGCACGATGACAAGGGCGGTTTCGCCGTCGTCCTGGATATCGACCTGCTTGACCTTGGCGGGAGACAGCGCGTTCGAAACGAAGTCACCCTGGTCCTCGGTCCATTTGATGATGTCGATCTTCTCGCCACGGAGCTCATTCATCACCATGCGGACGCGCGATCCCTTAGCTCCGACGCAAGCCCCGACCGGATCCACGTTCTTGTCACTGGATACAACAGCGATCTTGGTGCGGTGTCCGGGTTCACGTGCCACGGCCTTGATCTCGACCACTCCGTCAAGGATCTCGGGCACCTCGAGCTCGAAGAGGCGTTTCACGAGGCCCGGGTGCGTCCTCGAAACACTTATCTGGGGGCCGCGCGAGGACTTGTTGACCTCGACTATGTAGGCCTTGAGCCTGTCCCCATGCTCGTAGCGCTCGTGGGGGATCTGCTCCTGCGGCCGCATGATGGCTTCGGTCTTGCCGAGGTCCAGGATCGTGTAGCGGTGATCCTTCTGTTGGACGATCCCGGTGACGATGTCACCCTCGCGCCCCGCGTACTCGCCGAACGTGATGTCACGCTCGGCTTCCCGCAGCCGCTGCAAGATCACCTGCTTGGCGGTCTGTGCCGCGATCCGCCCGAAGTCCTCCGGTGTGTCCTCGCGCTCCTTCAGCACCGTGACCGCCTCAGTCTCAGGGTCGATCTCGATGTCTTGGGCGAAGACCGTCACGTCCCCGGAATCCGGATCGATCACTGCGCGGGCCCCCTGGATCTCGGGATCGGCACCGGTCGTGCGGATATAGGCGGACGCGAGGGCTTTCTCGATCGCCTCGACGAGGGTCTCGAAGGAGATCCCCCGCTCGCGTTCGAGCTCCCGCAATGAATCCATAGGTATCTTCATCAGCTCTTCTCACTCATCTGCTTGGTTTCCTCGTTCATCCACTGAAATACCGTGCGGGCCGACTTGATGACCTCGAGATCGAGGACCACCGGGTCTCCGGACTCGGGCGCGATGGTTACCGAGTCAGGGCCGGCCGAAAGGATCACGCCGTCGATGCGGTGGCTACCGGCCGCCGTTGGCTCCTTGGTCTTGACCACAACCTTGCTCCCTATCGAAAGCTCGAAGTGCTCGGGAGATCGGAGCGTGCGTTCGATCCCCGGAGAGGACACTTCAAGGGTGTAGCGCCCCGAGATCGGATCTCGGAGGTCGAGGCCTCGGGAGACCTCCTCGGCCACCTGAGCCACCGTGTCGAGGTCGACCCCTCCATCAGCGTCGACCAGCACCCTGATCACGGAGCGCCCGGAGGTACCGGTCATCTCCACATCCCAGAGCCTCAAGGCGCGTCGACGGGCAACCGCTTCGGCGAGGTCCCTGACCTCATCGACGGCACTCATCTATGAGCCTCCCTATTCCAGACCACTTCTCGAAGCCGTACCACCACGGGCTGATTCCCCGGTTTGTTCTGGTCGGCCGTCAAGACGGCCTCCTGTCTCAGTCCTGCTGTTCCCTGCCGGCCCGGCCCACAAAGAAGCCCCTCGTTTCGGAGGGGCCCGTGCTTCAACCGGCTATTGACGACATACCTAGCTTTCCAGATCCAGCTCACTGGAACGATAAAACTGCTGCTCACGGCAGGTTTTGAACTTTACCACCTAGTGAAACGGTTAGGCTCTCGAGCATGGCAACCAAAGGCAGGAAGCGGCGTAGCCGTCGCAAGAACAAGGCCAACCACGGGAAGAGACCTAACGCCGGACGTAAGTAAAGTCTGTCTAGGGCCTTCGCGGGGAGGAGCAACGGGCGGGTGAAGCCAAGCTCTGACAAGGATCCACTTG
>JBKJYP010000108.1:0-5718 GCA_046715695.1 Actinomycetota bacterium
ATCCCGGTGAGAGGCTCTTCGGAGATCATCTCGCCTGCCTGACGTATCAAGATGATGCGCTCGGTAGAGACCGAGTCCAGCCGGCTCACTCCGGGGATCTTCTCGGTGCCAACAGTTTGCCGCACCCTGAGGAGCCATCCGTCCGGACTCGCGATCATCGAGATCCCCGTCCCCATCAAGAGGAACGCCGCCGCGAGGATCAGGAACCGGTCCCGGACCCAGCCGTGGATCACGAGTACCCCCACTGCCAACACGATCGCGATCGCCCCCGTCCGCGAATAGGTGAACCCGAAACCTGCCGCCAGCAGCGGGAGAGGCAGGAGCCATAGTTTCTTCCCGGTTCGCATGGCCATCGCGATCGCTGCCGCGGCAGCGACAAGCAGGTAAGCGCCGAAGATGTAGTGGTGGACGAAGGTGCCCTTGGCGGAGAGGCTTTCCCCGAAAGCGGTTAGAGGCGGATTCTCTCCCAGCCCGGTCAATCCCAGTGTTTGCCCGCGGATCACCTGCGAGAGCCCCAGCGCGGCTTCGAGGCACGCCACGCCGATGAAGCCCCCCGCCACGGTCTTGATGTCGTCACCTCGTGCCAACCGCGCCACCACGAAAGCGAGGAGAGCCGCCTCGAGAACGCGGAGCACCGTCTGTACGCCGCGAGCCGAGGGGTCGAGCAGCAGTGAGAGCGTTACCAGCAAGATGAGTGATGCTGCTGCTATCGCGATCGGGCCCTTGGGGATGCGCCTTTCCGCCCGGAAGACGATCCCGAGGGTGACTATTGCAAGCGCGATGGCCGGGAGATCGAAGAAGAAGATAGAGACCACCTGTTGCAGGTCTGGGGTGGAGACGCCCATATCCGAGATGCGCCACTCCTTGTTCACGGGCAGCCAAGTGACGATCAAGAAGAGTGCGACGTACGAGAGGAGAGGCAGGACCTTCTCGAGCCCTGCCCGTCCCGGGTTGTCGAGTGTTTCCCCGTCGTCCTGAGACATGAAAGACAAACTAGCTTGTTCGAGAGGCTGCGCATCGGCTAGAGTCGTATCGGTCCTTTAAACCCGGCCCTGTGAGGCCGGAAAGGAGATGAAGCTTTCTGATGCCTCGTGCCGATCTGGATTTCGCTCTCAAGGCCAAGGTCATGGGTCCGGGGGAGGTCAAGCGGGCCCTTACTCGTATGGCTCATGAGATCGTCGAGGCCAACAAGGGCACCGACGACCTGGTGCTCGTCGGTATCCGGACCCGGGGAGCCCCCCTGGCCGATCGGATCGCCGCCGACATCGCTTCCTTCGAAGGCGTGGATCTGCCATCGGGCGCTCTGGACGTGACCCTCTATAGGGACGACGTGGCGATGCGCGCTCCTCGCAGCCTGGAAGCGACGACCGTTCCCGGAGACCTGGACGGCCGTGTCGTGGTCCTCGTCGACGATGTCCTCTACACCGGACGCACTATCCGGGCCGCTTTCGATGCGGTCCTGGATCTCGGGCGTCCGAAGGCGATCCGCCTCGCCGTGCTCGTAGACCGCGGACACCGGGAGTTCCCGATCCGAGCGGACCACGTCGGTAAGAACCTGCCGACGGCGACCGATGAGGTCGTGCGCGTCCACCTCGAGGAGATCGACGGCGAAGACTCCGTCTTGATCGGCACAAATCCATGATGAAGCACCTGCTCTCGATGGATCAGCTCGGCGCCGACGACATCACACTCATCCTCGATACGGCCGGATCGCTGCGACAGGTTGCCGATCGACCGATCAAGAAGCTCCCCACCCTTCGTGGCCGGACCGTCTGCAACCTCTTCTACGAGGCCTCGACGCGGACCCGCGTTTCCTTCGAGGTCGCTTCCAAACGTCTGAGCGCAGACGTCATCAACTTCTCCGCCGATTCGAAGTCCTCCGTCGCCAAGGGTGAGTCGCTCAAAGACACCGCGTGGACGATAGAGGCGATGGGTGTCGACGCGATCGTGATCCGACACGGATCTTCCGGTGCTCCCGAACAACTATCCCGTTGGGTGACCGCCTCGGTCATCAATGCAGGAGACGGCACGCATGAGCACCCAACCCAA
Source organism: Actinomycetota bacterium (assembly GCA_046715695.1). Classification (GTDB taxonomy): domain Bacteria; phylum Actinomycetota; class CADDZG01; order CADDZG01; family WHSQ01; genus DATLNM01. Next base: position 2,050 of record JBKJYP010000108.1, read on the forward strand.
GCTCTGCTCGATCTCTTCACGATCCGCGAGCGCTTCAAGGAGTTCGAGGGGCTCAAGGTCGGGATGATCGGAGATGTCGTCTCTTCGCGCGTCGCCCGATCGAACATCAAGGGTTTGCTGACGATGGGGGCCGAGGTCGTGGCAGTTGGTCCACCTACCCTCGTCCCAGACGCGCTCTCCGGTTGGGGAGTGACGGTGCAACGTGAGCTCGACCCGGTCCTCGGCGACCTCGATATCTGCTACTTGCTCAGGGTCCAGAAGGAGAGGGGAGCCGACAACCTCTACCCCTCGGACGGCGAGTACTCCGCTCTCTGGGGGATGACCGACGAGCGCATGGCCGGCATGAAGGAAGACGCGGTCATCATGCATCCCGGCCCGATGAATAGAGGCGTCGAGATCTCGGCCGCGGCCGCCGAGTCCGATCGTTCGTTGATCGTGGGACAGGTCGCCAACGGCGTCTCCGTGCGGATGGCGCTCCTCTACCTGATGTTGGGAAAAGAAGCATGAGCGACTACTTGATCAAAGGTGGGCATGTGGTCGATCCGGCGAACTCGATGGACGAGGTCACCGACATCGCGATCTCCGAGGGGATGATCGAGTTCATCGGCTCCGTCGGCAAGAGGGACGGTTACGAGACCATCGACGCGAGCGGGCTGATCGTTGCTCCCGGCTTCGTCGACATGCACACGCACCTGCGAGAGCCCGGGCGCGAGGACGAAGAGACCATCGCGTCGGGCTCGGCGGCCGCTGCAGCCGGCGGCTACACCGCCGTATGCGCGATGCCCAACACGGATCCCGTCGCCGACAGCGCGTCTGTCGTCGAGCAGGTATGGGCCGCGGGCAAGCAGGCAGGGCTCGTAGACGTGATCCCTGCCGGAGCGTTGACCATGGGATCGAACGGCGAGCACATGGCGGCCCTCGGTGAGATGGCGACGGGACCGGCTCAGGTCAGGCTGTTCACCGATGATGGGCGCGGACTGCAGAGCGCGCTCATGGCGCGACGCTGCATGGAGTACCTGAAGGGATTTGACGCGATCTATGCAGAGCATTGCGAGGACGCGACCCTCGCATCTGGAGGTCACATGCATGAGGGCGAGCGCTCGGCCCGCATGGGTCTCCGAGGGATCCCCGCGGCCGCCGAGGAGCTGATGGCAGCGCGGGACATCTCCCTGGCGAGGCTCACGGGCTGCCGTCTGCATCTCCTGCATATATCTACGGCCAGAACGGTCGCACTCGTCCGCGAGGCGAAGGCGGAGGGTCTGGCGGTCACGGCCGAGGCGACACCTCATCACTTCGCTCTGACCGACGAGGCCATCGAGGGCTACGACCCCCTGGCTAAGGTCAATCCACCATTGCGCACCGACGCCGACAGAGAGGCGATCATCTCCGGCCTGGCCGATGGAACGATCGACGCGATCGCTACCGACCATGCTCCCCACGCCCCTCACGAGAAGGACTGCGAGCTCACGCTGGCGCCCCCGGGGCTGGTCGGACTCGAAACGGCGCTCGGGCTCACGATCGGCGCCCTGGTCGCGCCGGGCCACATCTCGATGATCAGGGCGATCGAGCTCCTGTCGGCCGCACCGGCTCGTATCCTCGGCCTCGATGCTCATGGCAACCTCGCGATCCGCTCTCCGGCGAACCTCGTGCTGATCGATCCCGTCGTGAAGTGGACGGTCGATCCATCGAGCTTCGCATCGAGGAGCCGCAACACACCTTTCACCGGTCACGAGCTCACGGGACGAGCCAAGATGACGTTCTTCAACGGAGCCGTCACGGCGCGGGACGGCGCGCCGGCCACGGTGAACGCATGAGACGGCCCCCCGCACTGCTCGCGCTCGAGGACGGCACGACCTTCCAAGGAGTGGCCTTCGGAGCGCCGGGCACCGTCACCGGTGAGGCGTGCTTCAACACCGGAATGACCGGATACCAGGAAGTCCTCACGGACCCGAGCTATCACGGTCAGATCGTCGCGATGACATCCCCCGAGATCGGGAACACCGGAGTGAACCTGCATGACGATCAATCGAAGAGACCGTGGGTCGCCGGCTTCGTCGTCAGGGAGCTGACAGAGAAGCCATCGTCTTGGCGGTCCGAAGGATCCCTCGACACCTATCTGATCGAGAGAGATGTCCCCGGGATCACCGAGGTCGACACGCGCCGCCTCACCAGGCACCTGCGTTCCGCGGGAGCTATGAGTGGCGCGATCTCGTCGGTGGAGCTAGACCCATCGGCTCTCGTCGATATCGCCAGGTCGTCACCGAGCATGATCGGCCGTGACCTCGCGCGGGAAGTGACAACCACCGAGATCTACCGGTGGACCCCGGACGATCTCCTTGCCAGGTCATCGACCGGATGGAGCGCGGGGGCCGAGCATGCTCCCGCGACCCGCAATCTCCTGACGCAGCTCGATACGCATCCCGGCGTGAGGATCGCCGCTTTCGACTTCGGCTTGAAGCAGAACATCCTCGACCTCCTGGTTGCCAGCGGATGCGAGGTGGACGTCGTGCCGGCCACGACGACTGCCTCCACGATCCTCCATGGTGGCTATCAAGGGGTGTTCCTTTCGAATGGACCGGGCGACCCAGAGCCGGTCGACTACGCGGTCGAGACGATCGCGGCGCTGTTGGGCCGGCTGCCCGTATTCGGCATCTGTCTCGGGCATCAGTTGCTCGGGCTTGCCCTGGGAGCGAAGACCTTCAAGCTCCCGTTCGGCCACCGCGGTTCGAACCACCCCGTAAGACGGATCGGTCATGCCCGGATCGAGATCACGTGTCAGAACCATGGATTCGCCGTAGACCCTGGGTCCATCGAGGGCACGGCTGCGTCGTTGACCCACGTCAACCTGAACGACCAGACGGTCGAAGGGCTCGAGGTGCCGGGCGTGGCTTACAGCGTCCAGTACCACCCGGAGTCAGGACCGGGTCCACACGACTCCCGATACCTATTCGAGAAGTTCCAGCACCTGATAAGCAGCTTCGAGCCCCAGCCTGTTCCGGCCGGGGTCCAGACATAAGGAGGAGTTCAACATGGGCCGAGGAGACAGGAAGATAGCGAGGTGGCGGAAGGACCGTCAGCGCCGTAAGCGCGAGCGGGACAAGCGCAGGGCTGAAGCGAAAGGCGCCGGCCGCAAATAGTGGGTGGCGACTTCTCGATCCTTTCGCTGGATCACGTGACGATAACGACGCCGGAAGAGCTCGAAGCGGACACCGTCGCGTGGTACGAGCAGCGGCTCGGACTCGAACGGATAGAAAAGCCTGAAGGCACGCGCCCTCATGGGGCCTGGTTCCGGGTGGGCACATCTCAGCTGCATGTGTCCCGTGACGAGCACAATCCACTGCCCGGTGCGCATTACTGCCTTGGCGTTGATGATTTCGATGCCGTGGTCGAGTCGCTTCGCGCCGCCGGGTGCCATCTCGAGCAGGCGCAGCCGATCCCCGGCCGGCACCGCTGTTTCGTCATGGATCCCGCAGGGAACCGCATAGAGCTGTTCGCCTACGACCAAGGGGCCGCCGATGCCCCGGCGTGAGGACCTGAAGAAGATCCTGCTCATCGGATCGGGCCCGATCGTGATCGGACAGGCCTGCGAGTTCGACTACTCCGGCGTCCAGGCATGCAAGGTGCTTCGTGCCGAGGGATACGAGGTCGTCCTCGTGAACTCGAACCCTG
>JBKJYP010000109.1:0-5268 GCA_046715695.1 Actinomycetota bacterium
CTCAGATTCTTCACCCGTCCATCATATCAGGAGTCAATCGGGTATTGAAGAAGGTGTAGTTACGATGTCACACTGACACAACGCTACAAGTTAAGGAGGTTGTGATGGCGACCACGACCGTGCGGATCCCTGAAGACGTTTACAGCCGCGTCCGTGTGATCGCCGGCATCACCGGAACCACCCCTGGTGGCCTCCTATCGGATGCCTTCGATGAGTACTTCGAGAATCACCGAGTCGATCTTGCGAACCACTTCGAGCTTGCAGAGAAGGTGGTTTTCTCCGGTGACGTCGACTCCATCATGGAGATGAATAAGTCTGCGAGATCTCGGCGTGCTGCAACCGCCGCGGAGCGAAAGACAGGAGAGACGAGGATGGATCTCGTCAACCTCTTGCGCCTAAAGAGGGAGGCGATCCTTCAGATAGCTGCCAAGAACGGTGCGAAAAGTGTCCGTGTCTTCGGGTCGGTCGCCAGAGGCGAGGCACGCGAAGACAGCGACGTGGACTTCCTCGTGGAGTTCGACGAGGATCGAAGCCTTCTCGATCAATCTCGGCTCATCCTCGACCTTGAAGTACTCCTTGATCGCAAGGTGCACGTTCTGACGCCCGGGTCGCTTCATAGCCTTATCCGCGATCAGGTGATGGCGGAAGCGCGACCTCTATGACTGAACGGCAGCGCCTCTACTTCGCTCACATCGTCGACTAAACGCTTACCCGATGATCTCAAAGAATCTCGACCCGAAGTCGATTGGAGAGCGATCGCGGGGCTTCGGAATGTCCTCGTTCATGATTACCTTCAGGTAGATCTGGATCAGGTGTGGAAGATCGTGACGAGCGATCTCTCCCGATTGCGGGCGGCTGTGGAAGACGCGCTGGCCGCGGGCTCATGAGGCTCTAAAGACGAGGGGTCCTCTAGGACCGCTTCCCTATACGGACAACCCCCGCAGATAGATGGAGTAACCGTGAGAGGTGCGGGAGTTCCAGCTCCCCACTGGACACGTCCGCGGTTCCGGCGAGCACCGCAACGGCCGGAGCCGTCGTGGACGGCAGGTCGCGAGGAAGCGAGATGCGAGGGAGTGATGCCGCGTAGCGCTTGTAGAACCAAGAGGTCTTGAACCACCCGAGGATCATCGGCAGGCTCCGTCCACTTCTCCCACGGAGGCTCATAGGAAGTAAGTCGGTGAAGCGCCTGCGTCATGGTTTCCACCGCCCGATCATCTAGCAAGGAAGGGGGCCTGGTTGAATGATGTGATGCGAAGGCGCCCCCACGACAGATATCTCCCTGAGATCCTCACCCTAGATCCCGTCAAGGATCACAAGCGGATCGTCCATCTCGATGTGTGTTTCGAATTCCCGTGGGACACGACGCGATCGTTGGAGATGGCGCTGTTCAGAACGTTCGGGGTGCCGAGTATCGCCGAGCGCCTGGCGTCGACGGAGGAATTCTTCAGAGCACCGCAGAAGCGCTACGACGACACCGACATCCTCATCAGCACCATGCTGGAGGACGGATATGACAGTCCCACCGGGACGGTAGCGCTCAGACGGATGAACCAGATCCACGGTCGCTTCCAGATCTCGAACGAGGATCTCCTCTACGTGCTTTCGACGTTTATCTACGAGCCCGTGCGCTGGATCGAGAAGTTCGGTTGGCGGCCCATGGTCGAACAGGAACGCCTCGCGACTTTCTATTGCTGGCGCGAGATCGGCAAGCGGATGGGGATCAAGGCCATACCGGAGACTTACGAGGGGTTGGAAGCGTTCAATATCTCCTACGAGACGGAGCAGTTCAGGCGCTCGGAGCCAACGGAAAGGATCGGGATCGCGACGCGCGACATGTTCCTGGGTTGGTTCCCACGTCCCGTGCGGGGTTTCGGGGCACTTGCCATCTACTCGTTGCTCGACGACCAGATGCTCGATGCTTTCGGATTCCCGGAGCCGCCCCGAGCGGTGAAGGCGATGGTCGACGGAACGCTGAAGGTTCGCGCCCGAACGCTCCGATGGCTCCCGCCCCGGCGGCGAGCACGGCGTCGCACCCAGATGAAACACCGAACCTATAAGTGGGGATACGAGATCGAGTCGATCGGTCCGGAGGCTCGCTAGCTTCTCGGTCGAAGCCCCAACCAGCCATAGAGCCCAACCCCGACGAGGCTCGCCAGGAACCCGAGATAGATCCAAGCCTTCGGCTCGGAGAAGGCAACTGCGTCGCTGAAACGGGCGACTGCCACCAGCTGCAGGACCCCCAGCACCGTGTAGGAGATGAAGGCGAGGCGCACCCGCGTGGTGTCGTTCTCCCAAGCCGACTGACCTGCTGCAACGCTCAGCCCCAGCAGCCAGGCGGCCACTGCCCTCGCGGTCAGCGGTGTGAGGGGCCAGGGCCATAGTGAAGCCGTGGTCTCCGGGGCGATGAAGAGTGCGAGGCCGAGAGCGGCCATCGTCGCCGCGTGGAGACCGAGGATGGTGCGTAACCAAACCGGTAGAGGCTGGTCTCGAGGCGGATCGCCTCCGGGCAGCCGGGCTTGCTTGACCAGTATCAAGAGCAAGGCGGGAGGCACGAGGACATAGATGGCTATCCACCCCCAGGTGACAAGGCGAGTGAAGAACGGGATCGAGGCATCGAGGTGGAACAGGTCGAGATGCAGGAACGTGACGACCGTTGTGAGCGTCGTGAAGACGAAGACAGCGGGGACCGCCACACGAGCGTAGGCCCACGTCTTCTCGCGCGCGGCGAGCCACTCGAGTGCCACACTCGCCCAGTAACCGGCCCCGAGGAAGGCCGCAGTCAGAGGGACGCCGATCGTCCACGCGAAGAAGCGGTCGGTGGCGGTGCTCAGGACGAAGAGTTGGATGCCGGCCAAGAACACTAGAGTTCCGGCAACGTTGAGGATCCGACGCATCCCCGGCGCGAGCGTCCGGGCACCTGTGAGAGTGTCGGTCCCTTCCGCAGTGTCCATGTCGGCCTACGATAGCCGCTGGTGTCAGAGAGCCGGATGGAGCGGGATCACGTCGAGCACCACTTCGCGCCATCCGACGGCGCGCGCTTGCATTACGCAGAGCTCGGCTCTGGTCCTCCCATCGTCTTGCTTCATGGGATCCCCGAGTCCTGGGAAGCATGGCGACGCACGATGGTGCTTCTGGCTGATGAAGGGCACCGCTCGATCGCAGCGGACCTAAGGGGCTACGGCCTCTCCGACAAGCCGCGCCGTGTCGCTGCTTATCGGGCCGAGCTCCTTGCTGATGATGTGGCCTCGATCATCCGTGCCTGCGGTGAGCAACGCGCGACCGTGGTCGGTCATAGCTGGGGTGGTCTAACGGCATGGCTGTTCGCCATGCGTTTCCCCGAGATGCTCGAGCGTCTTGTGATCCTGGACGCTCCTCATCCGCTGGTCTGGATCGGAGCGATGAGGTCGATAGGGTTTTGGCGTCGCAACCCCCAGATGCTCGTGTTCCAGATGCCCTGGATCCCGGAGGCCATGCTGCGCGCTGGGAACTTCGCTGCACTCAGGCGGAATGTCGAGCGGGAGCTGGCGGGGAGCGACGTGCCGATGGAGACCTACCTAGAAGGATGGCGCGTTCCGGGAGCGATGAAAGGAGCGGTCAACTACTACAGAGCGATGCTGCGAGAGAACCCCTTCCGGCTGCGCTGGCCGCTGCAGGTGATCGAAGCGCCGGTTCTGGTGGTCTGGGGCAAAGAGGACCCATACTTCCCGCTCGAGATGGCTACGCCGCCGGAGCGATGGGTCCCCAACGCCCGCGTGGAGTTGCTAGACAGAGCCGGGCACTGGCCTCACCACGACCATCCCTCGGAGTGGACTGGGGCATTAGCCGCCTTCCTTCAGTGAGCCTGTCTAATCGCCGTGACCGGCCGGGGGAGGAATGGCCCCCCCGGAGGCTAATCGTCTCCCATCCATGAGATATCTCGGCTGCTTCGCTCTCATAGTCGCAAGCCTGGTGGTGCCGGCGTGGGCAGACGGCGACTTCCCTCCAGCCTCGACGAAGAACGATCGGTTCTCGATGGGATACATGCATCAACTCGCTCAAGATCGCACCGCGATCGAAACCTTGTTCGCAGGTCGATCGATACCGGCTAAGGGCCAGACGCTCGGCTCGGGCCGATGGCTGTTCGATCCCGGCCCCGGTCGGGACACGGAAACATCCCTCGCGGTCGACCCGAACGATCCCGATCGGGTGTTGGTCGCCTGGCAAGAGCAGATCACGCGGATCTGGACGGCACGGACCGTGGATGGGGGTCGCAATTGGCGGGTTGAACTGCTTGGGGATCCTGAAACGGGGCTCGCCGTAGGCCAGGAAGGTTTCGACCCGACGGCCGCTATCGGGCCCGACGGCACCATGTACGTGCTGATGGGGGTGACGGAGTTCCCGGGCGGGCTGACGCTGGCGAGATTGGACGAGGAAGGGTGGAGCTTCCATCCGGTCGACGCTCTGGGGGATGCGCACGCGTGGGACGCGATGCATCTGGCTGTTGCTCCCGACACCGGCGAACTCTACGCGGTCGCACAATCGATCGATCACCGTGGGATCGGGTTCTGGCAGAGTTCCGATCAGGGCGATTCGTGGAGCACTGTGCGTTTCCCCCAAGTCGAGACTCCCCAGGGCGCCGCGCGGGTCGCTCAGGATGGATTCGACTACTGGCCGCGCATAGCTGCAGGGGCTCGCGGCCTGGTGCTGATAGTGACCAAGGCCTTCTTGAACGGTGGAAGCGATATCCGGACGATCGTGAGCTCCGATGGGGGCGAAAGCTTCGGTCCTCTGACGCCCCTCACTGATGGGGCTTTGTCCGGTCGTCTCGTGGGGGTGCCGCCGACCTTCGATGGTTCGACCGCGGTCGCCGGCTTCGTCACGGACGACATCGTGGTTGCCTACGCGAGGAAGGCAGCAGGTCCATGGCGTTTGGTCCGGCACGCCCGGTCGGACAAGACCTGGAAGCCCGACTGGTCCACGGTTGCTGCGAGGAAAGGAACGGTGTGGATCCTTCACACGGAACAGAATGCGCTTCCTGCCTGGCGCGTACTGCTCACCAAGATCCGTGGGGATTCGGTCAAGACGACTGTTCTAGCCGACGCATCAGCTGCACAGCCCCGTGGAGCTGGGGCCGGAGATGAATATGGGTGCCTCGGGATCGCAAGTGATGGTTGCGTTTGGTCATCGTGGGCTCAACTATGGGAAACGGGAAGCCCCGTGATCATGGTGACGAAACACTGCTGAACGACTCTTCGGACGGGGCTGACAAGCTTCAGTAGATGGGGGTCG
>JBKJYP010000110.1:0-3387 GCA_046715695.1 Actinomycetota bacterium
CGAGCTCGAACCCGGTGGAGCACTGGTCGCCCTCGGCGGCGGGGCCGAGTTGATGGTCCCCTACGGCGATCCTGTCACCGCCGGCGGCAAGACCCTGGCGCTCGAGGCCCCCGCGGCGGGGGCCGAGTTGCTCGGGAAGCTCAAGAAGTGGCGTCTCGATCGGGCGAAAGCCGATGAGGTCCCGGCTTACGTCGTCTTCCACGACACCACGCTCGAGGCGATCGCTCGCACGGCCCCCGGAACGCTCGACGAGTTGGCGGTGATCTCCGGCGTGGGGCCGAGCAAGCTCGAGCGTTACGGCGGCGAGATCCTTGCTCTCCTGGGCGCTCGGGACTAGCCTGGGGCCGTGACCGCAGCGATGGAAGAGGCGAGGAGCGATCTCGGCTCTTCGGATGCCCGCTTCTACCGCCTGACCGGACTCCTCGGCCTGATCGGCGGCGGGCTGGCTCTCATCGCGAACGGTCTGCATCCACGCCAAGGCCCGAACGACCTCGGCGACACCGAAGATCTACTCGACATGGTCGCGGGGTTCGGGCTGTGGCGACTCGACCACCTGCTGGTCATCTTCTCCCTGCTGCTCGGCATGATCGCTCTCATCGGTCTCGCACACTCGCTGGTAGCCGAAGACCGGTCGCCGTGGGCCCGTCTTTGTCTTCCCTTGGGCCTCGTCGCCGGCGCGGTCGGAGCGGCAGCCTTCGCGATGGATGGCTTCGCGCTCGGCGGCCTCGGAGCGGATTGGAAGGCCGCATCGGGAGCCGGGAAAGCCGCAGTTCTCGAACGTGCCGGGGCCGTGCTCATGGTCGAGCGTGCGCTCTTCACGATCGCCATCATGTCGTTGTTCGGCGCCGCCTCCCTGGTCTATGGATTGGCGTTGCGCGACTCCCAGCGTTACCCGAAGTGGATCGGCCTGACGGCGATCGCAGGAGGGGTCGCGGGCTTGGCGTCGGGCACGGCGCAGTGGATGGCCGGGGAGCTCAACATCGCCGGCTTCCTGATCCTCTTCACCATCTCCTCGGTTCTGTTCGCGGCCTGGCTGATCGGGGCTTCTTTGGAGCTCTACCGGAGCGGAGACCCGGCTCGACTGAGGTAACGTTTCCCCGTTTGGCCGCTTGGTCGAAGGCCGTATCAAGAGGGGGACTCTATGAAGAAGATCCTCGTTGCGCTCGTTGCAGCCCTATCTCTATCCATACCGCTGTTGCCTTCATCCGCTCCCGCGGGAACACCGAACGGCAAGTGGACCAAGCTCGGCCCGACCTCCGCGAACTTCTCTCAACCGGGGCTCGCCATGACTTCCGATGGCGTGCTCCACTCGGTTTGGGTCCGTGACAACGAGACCGACAACACGAAACGCGACATCGTCCATGCACCTATCGGCGCCGACGGAACGATCGGTGCGACCGATGTGATCCAGTCGGCATGGACGTTCATGTGGCCCGTTCCCGATCTGCTCTTCACCCCCGAGGGCGGATTGAGGGCGATATGGGGCGGTCAGCGATCGCTCGACGCGAACGAGACCAACGAACAGATGTCGACCGCCACTGCGCCGGCGTCCGGCTCGCCGTGGTCGCTGCAGGTCGGCGACGTAACCGAGGGGCAGGGAGCCGGAGCCGCGTCGATCGGGGCCGCGTCGACCGCCGACGGCACGCCGATCGTCGCTTGGGGGGCAACAACCGGAACGTTCGTGCACCACGGCACGGATCGCAAGGATCCGGACTACGACTACCAGGCACAGCTCGGTGGATGCTGCGGTTACGACCCCGACATCGTCTTAGATCCGACTACCGGCCGTCTCGTGATGGCGTGGTACTCCAACGCCACCGGCAACGAAGGCGTGTGGGCACAGGACGTCAATGGCGGCAACGGTCAGCCCGAATCAAGCCCGGTCCGGATGCCGGGCACGGTCACGACCTTCCAGGGTCAGGAGGAGTCATCGCAGGAGATCCTCCGCACGCCGATAGCCGTTCGTTCCGATGGGGACACCGTCGCCACTGGGGAGATCTACGTCGCCTACACCGGTGGTTATCCCTCCCAGAACCGGATCCTCGTGTGGCAGGTCGACTCCGCCGCGGCCTCGACCGTCAAGAAGATCGATCCCAGCTCCGGCAGCGACCTCTATGCCCCCGCGATCGCGTCCGACGGGTCGAGGATCTGGGTGCTGTGGGCGCGCAACGACTCGAGCGGCACGCCTCGCATCTACGCACGCCGTTCGAACCTCGATGTCTCTGCTTTCGGCCGGACGGTTTCGGTCAAAGCTCCGAACACCGGCGAGTGCCCCAGCCTCTACACCCTCACACCATCGGCGAGGACGACCCTCGTCGACGTCGTCGGCTCCTTCTCGGTCGGCTGCGGTGCCGACATCGAGCTGTGGCACACACAGATCCAGCCGGGCCTGACGTTGAAGGCAGACCCCACCAAGCTCGATGGAGAGCAGAAGGTCAAGTTCACCGTGACCGATGCCGGAGATCCCATCTCCGGTGCCACCGTGAAGGTCGGCGACAAGACCGTCACGACGGGAGTCGACGGCACGGCCACGATGAAGCTGGGGCCGATCAAGCAGGGCAAGAAGCTGGTCGCGGTCACGACTTTCGAGGGCTACATCAGCGACTCGGTCATCCTGAAGAGAGCGGGCTAGTCTTACAACCGATCAGCGAGACCTAGGAGGGGCCGTGGCTAACAAGGACAAGGGCACCAAACCGGTCAAGAAACAGGCTTCCAAGAACCTCAAAGAGAAGCGCGCTGCTAAGAAGCAGAAGAAGGAGAAGTAGGGCCTTCTAGCCCTGCGATCTCCATCAGTTCGTCCAGAGCCCAGGTCCCCAGGACGACGGTTGACGTTGTAACCGTGGTCGAGATCGATCGATCACGAGCGGAGGTCGCTGCCTACGCGATGGATCCCGACAACGCTACGACCTGGTACCGCAACATCAAAAGGGTCGAGTGGAAATCATCCAAACCGCTGCGCATCGGCTCTCTGCTCGCCTTCGAAGCACAGTTCCTCGGTCGCACGATCGCCTACACATACGAGGTCAAGGAGATGGCTCCGAGCGAGCTCTTCGTGATGGCGACCTCCGAGGGCCCCTTCCCTATGGAGACGACGTACTCCTGGACTGATACCCCGAGCGGTGGAACGAAGATGACGCTGCGCAACCGAGGAAGGCCATCGGGCTTTTCCAAGGTGGGCGCGCCCATGATGTCCAGCGCGATGCGTCGGGCGAACGGCAAGGATCTTGCGGCGTTGAAGAGCATCCTCGAGGAAGCTCCTCCGTAAAGACTTCTACGGAGCAGAGATGCCGGTCGTACCACTCCCATCCGGGAGGCTCGGGCCGCGCGATCGCGGCGCGACCAAAGGAACGGCTCCAACCACGACCAGCGCCGCCCCCGTGTAGACGA
>JBKJYP010000111.1:0-2774 GCA_046715695.1 Actinomycetota bacterium
TACGGCTACATGATGGAGTTCGGAGCTCAACGCGCCTGGCGCGACTCCCGACTCGGCCCGATCGGTGGGGGCACATCCGAGATCATGAAAGAGATCATCGGCAAATCACTAGGCCTCTGATCGTCGACTTTCCTCAAACAACCGAAATTGAGTCGTCTGGGTAAAGTCGGCGGGGTTGGGGGTTAGTCGGGGATGGTGACCCGGACCAAGCCTGCGATCTCCCGGCCCAGTGAGTTGACTCCGGCCTCGGTCTCTATCGTCATCGGGCCTTCCAGTGGAGCGACGTCCTTCACGCCCACGAGAGCTCCAGGCCTGACCCCGATCTGATCGAGGTAGGAGAGAACCTCTTCCTTCTCGGAGATCTGCGCCACGTGCCCGGACTCGCCTGATGGCACCTCATTCAGTCGCCGGAGCTTGCGCAGGTCGACCGGACATATCGGGTGGCCGTGGGGGCAGTAGTCGGGGAAATCGAGGGCCTTGGCCATCGCTTCTTCCACCCGGGCCGAGATCGCGTGCTCGATCTTGTGCGCCTCACCGTGGACCTCGTACCAAGCCATCCCCAGCTTGTCGACGAGGAGGCATTCGACGAGACGATGGCGCCGAAGGATCGTGTGGGCGAGTTTCCGGCCCTCGGGGGTGAGGTTGATGGCGCCGCCCTGCTCACGGGTGAGGTAACCCTCGTTCGCCAGCCTCTTCAGCATCTCCGACGCGGACGGCAGTGACACCTCGAGGATCCCCGCGACCACCGTGGCGGTGATCCGGTCACCGTCTTCCTCCAGGCGCTTGACCTCCTCGAGATAGTCCTCGACCCCCCTCATATCGCGAATAATATGGACTCTCTTGGCGGTGCCGGCTTGGTGCCACCTACCGCCTCGGCTACTGCCTCGGCTAACGTGCTACCTTCGAGACGATGCTTAAGGGACGTTTGAAGACGGCCCGGGTGATCGCGGCGGCCTTGCTCCTCTCTTTGAGCGCATTGTCGATCAGCGCCCCCGCGGCCCGTGGCGACTCAGCCGGCGAGCTCCAGGATCGGATGGATGCTCTGCAGGCTGAGCTCGACGACGCCACCGCCCGCCTCGAGGATCTGCGTCACGAACAGTCAGATCTGATGAGCAGGCGCACGGCCATCCAGGGCCAGATCGCCGATATACAAGCGAGGCGAGACAATCTCCTGAAAAAGGTCGTGAAGCGAGCAGACGAGCTGTATCGATCGGGTGGCACGGACGTCATCGAGCTCCTGTTCTCCTCTAAGGATTTCACTGAGCTAACGGCTCGCACGGAGATGATCTCGAAGGTCTCGCTCAACTCGACAACGGTTTTCGTCGACATGGCGAGGACCACGGCCGAGCTGGACAAACTCTCGGGCGAGCTCGGCGAGACCGAAGCCAGTTTGGATGCCATCGCCGATGACCTGGCAACGGAGGCGGATGCATTGCAGGGACGCTTCAATCAGGCTGCCGGTGCCTACCGGGACCTCCAGACGGCTACGGGGAGCCCGCCATCGGGTAGTGGCTCGAACGTGGTGTTCTCGGTTTCCGGCAACATCACATGCCCAGTCGCCGGACCTGTTTCGTTCTCCGACACATGGGGAGCGCCCAGGGTCGGCCACACACATCAAGGCGTCGACATGATGGCAGCCCACGGCACGCCGCTGGTGGCCATCGTGTCGGGCACCATCACCTACTCGGGCTACGGGAGCTCCGCCGGTAACTGGCAGATCCTGTCCGGCAACGACGGCAACACCTACTGGTACATGCACAACGCCACCAACATCGTCACGAGTGGGCCGGTCGAAGTCGGGCGCCAGATCGCAACTGTCGGCGACACGGGGAACGCGTCGTACACCGCGCCCCACCTCCACTTCGAGTTCCACCCCGGAGGGGGTTCGGCGGTCAACCCGACCCCCTTAGTCTCTTCGGTCTGTTAAGACTTCTCTCATGACGCAGCCCCAGCGGAGACTCATCGAGCGCATCACGCAGGGCGACTATCTGGACGGGCTCCCCGAGATCCCGATGGAGCAACTCCGGACCATGAAAGAGGAGTGCCGCCAAGGCGAGGCCGAGATCTCTTTCGAGAGAAGGCTCGCACAGGCCAGGATCGACATCCTCGAAGCTGAGCTCGCTCGGCGTGGCGGAACCGGGGACGGCGACCTGGTCGCCAGGCTCCCCGAGATCTTGGCTGCGGAGCAGGGCCCCAGCGGGCAACCCCTCCCCACCCGTGCGCCAGACTTCTCCATCCCTCGCAATGTCGATATGCCACGGCGGCGGATCGAAGAGATCATCGGCGAGAACACCCTCGCAAGGCTCGGCCAGATCGAGACCGAGGAAGCTCGTTCGATCCTTGCCTCGCTCGCGACGTTCGAGCAAACCCTGTCGTCTCGGAGGAAGGCGATCCACGAAGTGATGGATCAGATCCAAGCCGAGATCGTGCGTCGCTACCTGGCAGGCGAAGAGGACCCGAACTCGGCCCTCGGCCGGCTGCAGGGTTAGCTCGAGGGAGATTCTTCTTTCGTCTGACCTGGGGCGTCGGAGGAAGGTGATCCTTCTCCCGATCCGTTGCCTTGGGGATCGCTCTGCCCCGGTGCGGAGCCTGAGTTCCCGGGTTCCGCCTTATCAGTAGCCATTTCTGGCTCGGAGTCACCGGTGTTGTTTTGGGGGGAACCCTCGCTCTCGGCTTCCGGGGTCGCGCTTTCGGAATCGCTCTTGTCTTCTTTGGGGGCCGGGTTGGGCTCGTCTTTCGGCCCACCACTCGGCTCGTCTTTCGGCCCACCACTC
>JBKJYP010000112.1:0-5989 GCA_046715695.1 Actinomycetota bacterium
ACCCGACCTCGCCTACGAACCCTCGGGCATCATTGGCACGCAGCCATCCGACCCAACCCTCGAGCTTGGCAAGCTCCCGATCCTCCACCGCGTTGTTGGCCTCCTGCGAGGGAGTCGCCGCCCCGGCAGTGGCAAGAAGAAGGCACAGTGCGACGGCGCTCACCGCGAGCGGCCGAAGCGCTCTCAGTCGTTCGAGTCCGCTCCGCATCGGCAGATTGTGCCTTTGACGGCGAGTGGGCACAAGTACCCGGCCGGTTTGGTCACCAGAAATAGCGTTTTCCCAGACTGGTGGTGACCAAAGGTAGCCTTGCGCTTATACGGGCGGTTAGCTCAGTGGGAGAGCACTGCGCTTACAACGCAGGGGTCGGGGGTTCGAAACCCTCACCGCCCACCACTTTGAGAACGGAGCAGCGGTTGCGGTTGTCTCGTTCGAAACGGATGCTCACGACGGTCCTGACACCAGCGGCTGGAGACAGACCCCTCTTGTACGCTGGCGCGGTCGGCGCGACCACGCCAGCGCTGTTTATGCGCCGGGACCTGTGACCCGACTCAGGAGCAAACGTCGTCGGGGCCGACGATCCCGGCTTCGTCGCCGCAGATACGGATCAGCACCGCCATTACGTTGTCGGTCTCATCAGACTCCACCACCGTGTTGGCCGGGTCGGTCACCGTTTCGAGGACGTAGTAGCCGTCGGGCAGACCCTCCACATCGAGGTACTGATCTGGGAGGAACCAGTTGTAGACGTCCGCCCACCCCACTGAGATCCCCTGGACCATGTAGACCTCTCCCCCGGCCATCTCGGTAGGCGCCATGCAACTAGGGAAATGGTACCTGCGCGCCGAGTCTCCCTTGCGGCCCCACGCCACGTTCTCGACGTCGATCAAGCAGAACCCGTTCTTCTTGCCCGTCACCACGGGCTCGGTGCCGAGCTTGGCACCCTTCACGTTGGAAGCCCACAGCCGAGACTGGGCGAAGTTCCGATAGTGGAAATGACCATGGGTCGCGTGGAACTCATAGGTGTCGGCCTCACGATCGCGCGTCGATCCGTCGCTGCGATAGATGCGTTGCACCAGAGGCTGATCCGAGGCGACGCCGTCCATCCGGTATCGGAGCTCGAACGGACCTTCCCCGGTGTTCGCGATGATCTGATCGAAACGCATACAGCGGCGCGCTCCGTCTTCGACACGTTCCTCCGGATAGCAGCTGTCGAGGGAGACGCCGACGTCCGTGTAGTACGCCCCCGTCGAGAAGTGGAAGTTGCCGGGCGGGAGCGAGACGAGGTTCGGCAGAAGGTCCCGCCGCGGCCGTTGGGCCGGCAAGAACTCCACCTCGGACAAGCCTTCGTACGCAAGCGCCTCGGTGACGCGTGGCACCACCACGACCCTGTAGTCGCCGTTGGCGGCCCCGGGCACCAAGATCGACTCCCCCATCGAACCCAGCGTGCCGTCAGAGCTTCCCACGAGCCGTCCGTCGGGACCGTAGACGTAGAGCCCGAGGTCTTGGTCTTCGTCGTCCCACCTGATCCCTATCTGGACCCCGCCCGCCCGTTTCCATACATCGGCCGGGAGGTCGATGGTCAGGTTGAACTCGTCACAGGTTGGGAGCGCACAAAGCTCCGGGGTCGGAGGCATCGCCGCCGCGCCGAACTCCCCGCTCCAGGTGATCTGGTCGGAGACGCGCGCAAGGGTGCCGGCGTCCGGCGTCGCGGCTTGAGCCGCCGGGATGAAGAGCGCGGCCACGACCGCGACGACCATCGACTTGGCGGGACGAGTCGTCTTTCGTTGCTGCCTAACCCGCGCGTCTTTCATAGTCGCACCCCTTCCGACCATCCAAGAACAGGGTAGTCCGATACATCCTCGACGTCACTCCGATGTGCATGGCGGTCCCCTTTGTCTCGCTGCGGTCGTTGAACATCAGGGCCAAGATTGACTCCGAAACGGGAAGACAACATCTCCCGGATGGCGTAAATCGGCCGGCGGTCGGGCGAGGAGCAGTGCGAAGAGGGCTCCGTTCTAGCGCTGGATGTGTGCGAGGAAGACGCCTAAATGCCTGGTACAGGGCGCGATATGTGCCGATCGGCACATGTTCCCAAGACCGGCCGCGGCCAGACTGCGAGCATGAGGACGCAGGAAGCGGGAGTATCTGGTGTGGCGCCGTCAAGCGGAGCGCTCGCCGGAAGGGCCCTCGCGATCGTAGGAGAGATCATCCAGCACCCTCGGAACAACCTGCCGGTACAGCTGACAAGCTTCATCGGGAGAGAAGACGAAATCGCCGAGATCGCTCGGCTTCTGCGCGAGACCCGTCTGATCACTCTGACTGGCTCGGGTGGCTGCGGCAAGACAAGGCTCGCTCTACAGGTCGCCACCGACGAGCAGCACAGCTTTTCCGACGGAGTCTGGAATGTCGATCTCGCCCTGCTCAGAGAGGCACACCTCGTGGCGAACATGGTCGCGAACGCGCTCGACATCAAAGAGGTGCCCCTGCAGAGCATCGAAGAAAGGGTCCAGGCCAGTCTTCGAGACAAGGCAATGCTGCTCGTGCTCGACAACTGTGAGCACGTCGTAGATGTGTGTGCCCGACTTGTCGACGCCTTGCTTCGCAGCTGTCCGTCGCTGAAAGTGATGGCGACCAGCCATGAACCACTCGGGGTTGCCGGCGAGACGGCGTGGCGGGTTCCTTCGATGTCTCTTCCGGAAGGATGTTCATCCTCCGCACCCGACGAGATCGACCGTTACGACGCTGTTCGTCTCTTCATCGAGCGTGCTCTGAAGGCGCGGCCCAATTTCAAGGTCACAGAGCAAAACTCGGCAGACCTTGTCGAGATCTGCCGGCGCCTGGACGGGATCCCCTTGGCTATCGAGCTCGCTGCCGCTCGCGCGCGCCTCATGAGTCCCGAGCAGATTTCGCAGGGCCTGGACGATCGCTTTCGCCTCCTGTCCGGTGGCTCGAGAACGGCCCTCGCCCGGCAGCAGACCCTGCTCGCTTCGGTGGAGTGGAGTTACAAGTTGCTCACCGAGGCGGAGGCGACCTTGCTCCGACGACTCGCGGTCTTCACCGGCCGCTTCACGCTCGATGGAGCCGAAGTCGTGAGCGCCGACGACAGGATCCGCAGGCCCGAAGTGCTCGACCTCCTCGGAGGCCTTGTCGACAAGTCGCTCGTCCAGTTCGAGTAGCACTGGGCCTCGCCTCGCTACCGGCTACTCGAGACCATCCGCCAGTACGCGATCCAAAAGCTGATCGAGTCCGAGGAAGCAACTGTGATCCGCGATCGTCACCTCGATTTCTATCTCGATGTCGCCATCACCGCGCAACAAGACCTCGAGGGCAGCGCGGACCTGATGGCCGTGCTCGATTCCTTGGACCTTGATTACGACAACCTCCGAGCGGCCCTGGAGTGGGCTCGCGCGGCCGATCCTGATAAGGGCATGGCGATAGCCCGGGGCCTGTGGGGCTATTGGTTTACCCGCGGGTATCTGACCGAAGGCAGCATTCACTGTGAACGGGCGGCTTCCGCGAGCGATGCCACCCCTGGCTGGCGTGCGAGGGCCTTAGCGACGGCGTCTCTCCTCTGTACCGCGGGTGCCGCTACGGTGCGGGCGCGCGCTTTGGCCGAAGAGGCGCTTGGACTTGCGCGCGCCGGTGACGACGACCTCATACTGCTGGAGGCCCTGCACGCGCTGGCGGCCGCCAACTACCTCACGGATCCGACAAGATCTCATGAATACGCGACCGAAGCACTCGAGCTTGCCCGTGGCTTGGGCAACCCCTTCTACGAGATGCGAGCGACCTATATCTTGGGCCTCGCCGAGTGCGCCGCAGGAAATTTCTCTGCGGGCGAACGCTTACTCCACGACACGCTTCGTTGGCAACGGGAGATAGACAACAAGGTCAATCTCCACCTGACCCTGTTCTGGCTCGCTCACAGCGCGCTTCAACTGGGCGATCTCGATGACGCGGAGCTCTTTGCATCCGAGGGGTTGGCCGCTGCTCGCGCTGTGCAGAATGCTCTGATCGAGGCGGGCAGTCTCTGTCTGCTCGCGGGCGTGGCTACCGATCGGGGAGATTATGAAACGTCGGCGTCGGCTCTCGATGACATCCGAGCTCTCTCCGCAAGGCATCCGGAACCGGTCACCGATGCCTTGTGGCCTTTCTATGTCGAGCATCTCAACTATGCCCGTGGCGAGCTCGGCGACCAGGCACGCTCCCTCGATACCAGCATGGCGTTCTTCCAGGCTGCCGGAATGACGTGGCTCTCGGCCTGGATTCAGACTTTGCAAGCCGATTTCTCACGTGCCTCCGGAGATCTCGAAGAAGCACGCGCACGCGTTGGTCGAGCGATCGAGCTGGCACGTGCTTCGGGCAATCCATGCAGCGTCGGCCGGGCGCTGCGAGCGGAGGGCAATCTGGCCCTCGCGACGGGAGACCTCGACACGGCCGAGGACCTACTGCACGAGGCCTTGCGCCACTTGCTCCAAGCGGGATGCAAGATCGACGTCGCCGCGGTCTTGGAGTTACTCGCCGAAGTCGCTTCCAAAGAGGAGAGTTGGGAGGAAGCCGCGCGCCTGCTCAGTGCGACCACGCGACTGCGAGAGTCGGTCGGCAGTAAGCGCTTCGCCCCCGACATCCGGGACTACGAGGAGAGCGTGAGAGCCGTGCGCGCCAATCTGGAGCCTTCGGCTCTCGAACGGGCCTGGGCCGAGGGAGAGACTATGACCCTCGATGAGGCGGTCGCATACGTGGCTCGCGGCCGAGGTGAACGCAAGCGCCCTTCGTCGGGGTGGAAGAGCCTCACCCCCGTCGAAACCGATGTCGTTCGACTCGTAGCGGAAGGCCTGACGAATCCGGTGATCGGCAAACGCCTCTTCATCTCGCCAGGAACCGTGAAGAACCACCTGTCCCATGTGTTCGCGAAGCTTGGCATATCAACGAGGTCGGAACTGGCAGCGGAGGCCGCCCACCGCAAAGTTTCAGAGAGATAGTCGCCGACCTCTACATCAGCTCCTCGATGAGTTTCTGACGTGCGTGGACTTCGCGGCCCGCCAGCCACGACAGAGCATCGGCCAAGGGGTTCCCAAGAGAATAACGAGTTCCAAACGCAAGGCCCAGGTGACGCCGCCCGCCTGAAGCATTTGCGTTGCAGACTCGTCGCGGATGACTTGCTCTCGCCTGCGCTCTGGTCCACACCTGGTCCACATTCCATGGCCTCACCGCCCACCCACCGAAGACCAGGTCACATAGGGCGTGATGGATCCTGCGCTTACTTCCACGTCACTAGGTTCTGTAGGAGCTGATATCCGGCCCACGTGAGCGCATAGTCCGACAACCCATAGGGGTGGTAGTACTTCTTGGTCGGGTCGGGCAGGAGGGCGCCCACGAAGCGGATGCGCCCGCCCTTGTACTTGATCTCGCCGACGGTAATCTCATCTTGCGCTTGACCCGTCGCAACCGCGCGCGCGACCCCGTTGGCTTGCTCGAACGCGTCCTCCATGACGTACCACACGGGCGAACCACCCTCGTTGAGGCTGTATCCGAGCGGCACGGGTTCGTACGTCTGGCGGCGGTGCAGGATGTCCGTCGTCGTGCAGGCCTCGGCCCTCGTGATACCGGATTGCTTCGCAGCGCACGACCTTCCTTCGGCTGCGCCCGGTTGGTTGATCTTTCGAGCCAGCGGATCGTCGTAGGTCGTTTCGCGGTCGGATGTCGCGAAGTTCACGTAACCCGCGTAAACGTCTACCTTGCGAACGCTCGGCTCGTCGTCGGCCGCGACGTGGGGGATGAGGCTGAGCCCGTCCCACAGCATGACCATCGCCTCGTCTGTAAGAACGAGGTTGCCGTCGTGTCTCGCAACCCACGACTTCAATCTTGCTCCGAGGTCATCGTAGACGCGGTTCGTGACAACGATGGTGTCGTAACGCTTCTGCCACGAGTTTGTCTTGAGGATGGCGGAGCGCGTCAACTTCCCTGGGCGCGGCTTGGCGTACTTGGAGA
>JBKJYP010000113.1:0-27373 GCA_046715695.1 Actinomycetota bacterium
TTTTCGCCCTGATACCGATCGCCCTCGTCCTGATCCAGTACGCGCCGGCGCGTCTCCGCTGGATCAGGGAGGCCTCTGCGGCGTCGAAGCTCCGGATCGATGCCGCCGACCTCGAGTTGTTCGCGATCCGAGCGGTTGCCACCCGCCCGCTTTACGAGCTCCAGCGCGCTTGTCCTGACCCGGCTGCTGCTCTCGCCGCCCGCGACTTCGGGGCCCTGGCCGAACTGGAGCTCGGCGCGTTGGGCCTCGCGGCCGCGGTCTGAGAAGAGGGTTACTTGATCGGCAGGATGAGGACGGTCTTGGCCGTAGCGCCGAACTCATCCTCGATCGTGTAGACGAGGCGCTCCTTGTTCCCTGCCGCGTCCGCTCGCGAGCGATAGATGATGGAGCCGGTCTCGACGTGGATCCTCGCTTTGCCGAACTTCGCCGGGCTCACCGACACGATCCGGATCGAGTCCCCGTCGGGGTCGTTGTCGTTGATGATCACGGCCTCTCTGATCCTCATGCCGGCCTTGACCGCCAGACGGTCGCGTCGCGCGATCGGAGGCGTGTTGACGCTCCCGTCCACCGGATCCCCGGCATCCTCCTCGATCGCAGTCGGCGAAGCCCCGCCTTCCTGGGGCGGCTCGTCCTGGAGACCACCGGATGCTCCGAACATCTGCACCCAGTAGTGGTCTCCCTCGGTGTCGATCGCCGCGGCCATACCGGCGAGGTCATCGTCGGCGGCCTCGAGGTTGGACCGGTGGCCGGGCGAATCGAGCCAGCCCCGCATCACGTCCGCGGGCGTGGGATAGCCCATAGCGATGTTCTCGGCGGCCCCGCCGGTGAAGCCACAGTCCACGGCTCGTTGCTGGAGGGATCGGGCAAGGGGTGGGGCTGGATCTTCATGCTTCATGTACTTGAACTGGGCCATGTGACGCGCCTTCCACACGGCAGCCCTCTGGAGAGAAGGATCTATGGCGAGAGGGCCTGCCCCTATGGACCGGCGATGCTCGTTCGTGAGTCTGAGGATCTCGTCGGACAGCGCCTGATCGAGGGCCGGCCATGCCACATCGGGGGTGCACTTGGCCTCTTCGAACGCCCGGGGAGCGGATCGAGGGCCGCTACATCCGGCCAGTAAGGACACCGCCGCCACCGCTGCGACCAACTTCACTCCCGTGCTGAAGCGCATGCCGCCCTCCTGATAGATGTTTGGGGTATTGAACATCATCAGTGGATGTTTCTCTGTCACCTGAGAGACAGCGGGACGGCCCCCCGGCTTTCCGGCGATAATCGACGCTTCCGTTACGAGCCAAGGGAAAGGGCGATGTCGATGTACCTCAGAGGACAAGAGGGAGCATCCCGGTTCAGGATCTTCTTACGCATCGCGATAGGCCTTGCGATCGTCTTTTTCATCATCCCAACCCTTATCGGCGGCTGGCCCTTCAAGAAGGTCCCCCGAGACAAGATCGCCTTGAGCTACGGCGGGGGCCCGGTTGAAGGCCAGAAGTTCCAGGCCCTTCGTCAGCCGGGCTCGGCCCTTTTCTTCAATGGCTTCTACGACAAGCTGTACGAGTACCCCGTCACCCAACGCAACTACATCATCTCGACCCGTCCCGGTGAGGGGGATGTCGGTAGCACGGACTTCGTGACCGCTCCGAGCGCGGACGGGGTCGCGATGACCTTCGAGGTCGCGACCTACTTCAAGCTCTGCCAGGAAGAGGCATGCCTGCGCTCGTTCCACGAGAACATCGGGCTGAAGTACCACGCTTACGACGACGGGCCTGGTTGGGAGCAGATGCTCAACGACTCTTTCCGGCAGCAGATCGAGAACGCTCTCCAGCGGGAGTCCCGCGCCTACTCGACCGCAGAGCTCTACTTCAGCGCCACCGTTCTCCGTGAGGTGCAGAACGGCATCGGCGTCGTGCTCAAAGAGAATGTCAACGAGGTGCTCGGCGATCAATATTTCTGTGGGCCCACCTATGTTCCCGGTTCGGGCGAGTGCCCGGACTTCGAGTTCATCATCAAGAAGGTGGCACCGTTCGCCGACGACATCCGTGCCGCATTCGAGGAGGTAAGGAAGTCCGAGATCCTCGTCCAGGTCCGCGAGAACGAGGTCGAGCAGGCGACGCTGCAGGCTGAGGCCATCCGTGAGCTGACACAGAACAACAACCTGACACCCGAGTACGTGATCCTCAAGGCCATCGAGGCTGGACTGGCTCCGCCCTCATTCGCGCCCTTCCTGCGTTCGCTCAGCTTCGGGGGATGAAGGGGAGCGGTAGAGGCTCACGCCCTGGTCCCGGGCGTCCGATGCGGGCCGAGAGCGGGCGCGACCGCGGGCGCGACCGCGAGCCACCTGTGCCCGGTGGCAAGTACCCTCCTCACCACCTCGAGGATGAGATCGTCGCCGAGCTCAAGGCGACTGCGCGGCCGGGCAAGGGAGAGATCCTGGTCAAGGTTTTCGCCCACGCCGTCGGGGCTTTCGCCGAGGAGGACTACGAGGAAGCTATCGAGCTGGGAGAACAGAGCAAACACATCGCGCTGCGCTCGGGAGCGATACGCGAGCTGCTGGGACTGGCGTACTACCGCGCTGGTCGCTGGCAAGAGGCCGTGAGAGAGCTGTCCGCCTATAAGAGGCTGGCAGGGTCCACCGATCAGAACCCCGTTCTCGCCGACGCGTACCGAGCGATGGAACGGCCCGAGCGTGCTCTCGAGGTATGCGCGGAGATGAGCCCGAGCGCGACCCCGCCCCCGATCTTGTACGAAGGCGTGATCGTCAGTGCGGGGGCGCTCGCAGATCTCGGCCGCCTCGACGAGGCGATCTCGCGCCTGGAGAAGTTGCATCTCTCACCCGAGAGCCCCGAGGAGCACCACTTCCGCGCTTGGTACGTCCTTGCCGACATGCTCGAGCGCAAGGGCCGGTTCACCCAGGCTCGTGAATGGTTCGAGGCGGTGGATTCGGCCGCCCCCGAGATGACCGATGCCCGGGACCGGTTGAAGAAACTGAAAGGCTGACGCTCAGTTCGGCGGGTTCTTCTTGTCGAGGTAGCGCATGAAGCCCATCACGTTCATCCGGTAGGACGTCGTCTGCTCGAGTCTGTCGATCTGCTCGGGTGTGAGCCGGCCCTCCATGTCCTCTTTGGCGTGGCCTCGGACGAGGGAAGTGACCTCGTCGAGCTCGACCGTTTCGGTGCGCGCTTCGGCGACCCAGGACTCCCATCTGCGCAGGTCATCGATCGCGGTGTCGAAGACCTCGTCGTCGGGTTCGTGCTTGCCGAAGTGAGTGAAGTAGAGGGCAGAAGGAGCAAGGGATCGCACGCGCTCGATCGAGTCGATATAGGCCTCCAGGTTGAGCTCGGGTGGCGGCGTCGCCGGTCGCTGTACCCGAGGGTTCTGCATCAAGATCCCCATCGTGTCGCCGGTGAAGACCGCGCCCGTAGCGTCGTCGAGATAGGCGTGATGGTGGCCGGCGTGCCCGGGAGTCTCCACGGCTTGCAGCGTGCGGCCCCCAAGATCGATCCTCTCGCCATCGACGATGACACGCAGACGATCTTGATCGATCGGATCGATCCCACCCCATAGGGACTCCATCGCGGCCCCGTAGATGCGCGAGGCGCTCGACCAGAGCTTGGATGGGTCGGCGAGATGGGGTGCCCCGACGCCATGGACACAAACGACCGCGTTGGGGAACCGCTGTGCGAGCGTGCCGGCTGCGCCGGCGTGGTCGAGGTGGATATGCGTAACGACGATGAAATCCAGGTCCGTGACCCCGGCCCCCTCGATACCCGCGAGGACGTCGTCCACGCGGTTCTTGGGGCCGGTCTCGACGAGGGCCGTGCGCTCCCCTCGAACGAGGTAGGACGCGGTGATGCCTTCGCGGCCATGCATGTTCGTGTCTATGACTACGGGTTCGCTCAAGATCTTGGGCTCCAGCTGTGAGGACGTAGCGTGACGGGATGATAGCTGGGGTCCCGAAGCCCACCGCCGTGCTCATCGTCAACCCGGCATCGGGCAGGCTCGTGGCCGACAAGAGAGGCGAAGTCGCCGAGGCGCTGGGTCACTTCTTCGACCTCGAGGTCGTGATGACCACCGCGAGGAACGAGGGGATCGCTATCGCCGCCGAAGCTGCGAAGACCCGCCCCGAGCTGGTGATCGCTTTCGGCGGGGACGGACATGTGAATGAGGTCGTGAATGGTGTCGCCGGAACCGATACGACCCTGGGGGTCATCCCCGGCGGAACGATGAACGTCTTCGCCCGAGCGCTAGGCATCCCGGAGGATCCGATCCAGGCCGTGGCTTTCCTGAAGGCCTCTCTTCGGCGTGAGGTGCGCGTCGTCTCGCTGGGCAAGATGGACGATCGCTACTTCACTTCCTCCGCGGGCTGCGGCTTCGATGCGGAGGTCGCCGGCCGGGTGGAAAGCAGACTCCGCTCGAAGCGACGATGGGGACAGCCGTTCTTCTACTGGAGCGCCTTCCGGGTGCTCGGAGACACGCACCGGCATCGCTCTCCCTCGATGACGCTTCGAGGTCCCTGGGGAGAGATGGATGTCGCGATGTCGATCGCGTGCAACTGCGGGCCTTACGCATACCTCGCCGGTCGGCCGGTCGTGATCGCTCCCGAGGTCGACATGGAGCGGGGCCTGGATGTCTTCGCACTGAGATCGATGCGGATCGAGAAGTTGCCCAGCTACGTTTGGAGGTCGGTGCTCGGCGGCAACCTCGTGTCGGCGCCCGACGCTTTCTACCGCTCCGATCTCGAGGCCTTCGAGATCTCGGCCGAGGCCCCTTTCGCGCGGCACGTCGACGGCGAGCCCCTCCCTCCCAAGGCGGATGCAAGGTTCTCGCTCGCTCGCGGGGCACTCAAGGTTCTGGCTTAGGTTGGCTGGATGGCTGTTCTACTGATCAAACCCCCGCACGATGTGGGTCCTTTGCTGGTCGGTCGCCTCGTGGGACAGAGCGACCAGGTCAGGGTCATCGACGAGGCCGACGAGGGAGAGCCGTGGCGACGCATGGGTGCTCATCTCGCTCTGGGTGACCCCTCCGATCTCGGTCTGGTCGCGACGGCAGCCCTCGGCTGCCGCACGATAGTTGCGTTCACCCAAGCGCACCTGATCCAAGCGGCAGCAGCCGCTCAAGCCGCGGGGGTGGAAAGGGTCGTGGCCGTCTTGGAGTCGGCTCCGCCCGCGCACGAGAGGGCCGCCTGGGGGGTCGATCACGTCATCCTGATGTCCCCGGCGGTGAAGAGGCGGTGGGGCGTGAAGGGGCGAGGGTTCTCTCCGGAGGTTCTGGCTGAGGCCATCGACGCGGCGGACGACATCGCCGGTCACCCCCGATTGACCCTGGATCTGAAAGAGCCGGCCTCTTGGGGCTGGCTCAACCTCAACCCGCCCGAGTAGGAAAGGCTAGGCGGGAGTCCCCAGATAAGCCTTGCGGATCTCGGAATGGTCGAGGATCTCGCCACCCGAGCCTTCGTAGACGAGCGTTCCCTTCTCCATAACGAACGCCCGCTTCGCGATCTTCAGCACGCCGGCGTTCTGCTCGACCATGAGCACCGTAGTTCCGTCGTTGTTGATCTGGCGCACGACCTCGAAGACGGTCTGCGTCAGCTTGGGGGACAAGCCGAGCGAAGCTTCATCGATGAGAAGCAGCTTGGGACGGGCCATCAGCCCCCGGGCGACGGCGAGCATCTGCTGCTCGCCACCCGAAAGCGTGCCGGCCAGCTGGTTCCACCTCTCTCGAAGACGGGGGAAGTATTCGACCGACTGTTCGACTATGGGGCGCGTCTTCTCGCGATCCTTCTTGTAAGGCCAGGCCCCCAACCGCAGGTTCTGTGCCACCGTCAGCTGCGGGAAGACGTGCCGGCCCTCTGGAACGAGAACGATCCCTTCGGCAACCAGCCGGCGAGGATCCCATCCGGTCACATCCTGGCCGTCGAACACGATGCTCCCACTCCACGGTTTGATCAGGCCGGAGATTGAGAGAACCGTCGTCGTCTTGCCGGCTCCGTTGAGCCCGAGGAGAACGGCCGTCTCGCCCTCTTCGATCGCGAACGAGATGCCGCCGAGCACAGGGAGGGAGCCGTAGCCGGCGCGGAGGTCGGTGATCTCAAGAAGGGACATCGGCCGGCTCCTCCTCCTCGATCTCGCTGCCGAGATAGGCAGCGATCACTTCGGGATGGTTCTGGACGTCGCGCGGCTTGCCCTCGGTGAGGATCTTCCCGAAGTTCAACACGTAGACGTAGTCGCAGACCCCGGTCACCAGCGGAACGTGATGCTCGATCATCAACACGGTGAGGTTCAGGGTCTTGCGCAACGTTAGGAGGCGTTCGCCGAAGGCGTGCGCCTCATCCGGGCCCATCCCCGACGAAGGCTCGTCCAAAAGCAACAGGTCGGGATCGGTGGCGAGGACCGTGCCGATCTCGATGAGTTTCAGCGTCCCGTAGGGCAGCCCGTCGAGATGCGAGTTGGCGAGGTGCGATAGGCCGATGAAGTCCAAGACCTCGAGCGCATTCACCTTCAGCTTCCGTTCCTCGGAGAAGGAGGAAGGTGAGCCGAAGATCGCACCGAATGCGCCGTAGCCGATCCGGGCATGCTGGGCAACGAGGAAGTTCTCGAGCACGGTAAGACCGCGAACGAGCCCGATGTTCTGGAACGTCCTGCCTATGCCGAGAGCAACCCGTCGGTGTGTCGGAAGGAAAGAGATGTCACGGCCCCTGTAGGTCACCGTTCCCGAGTTGGGCTGGTACAGGTTGGTGATGCAGTTGAACAGGGTGGTCTTCCCGGCCCCGTTGGGACCGATCAGTCCGACGATCTCCCATTCGGGGACCTCGATGTTGACGTCGTCGAGGGCGATGAGGCCGCCGAAACGGATACCCATGTTCTTAACGTCGAGAACCGCCGTCATGACCGGCCCTTCTTCTTCACCGAGTGTTTCGGCGCGGCTCGCTCGGTCTCTGCCGGTGGGGGCGGCGGAGGCGATGAGGCGGGGGGAGTTGGGTGGACGGAGGAGGCCAGGGCCTCGGACGGCTTGACGCCTCCGGAGCCCGAGAGGAGCTCGGGAGAGGCTTTAGGGGCGGCACTGGTCGCCTTCAGCTTCTTGGCCTTGTGCTTCTTGTGGCCCTCGGGATGCATCGAGAAGGGCTGGCCCGAGAGCCAACGCGTGATGGGCGAGACCTGCTCGGCGATCCCGCCGGGGAACTGGATGATCGTGAGTAGCGCCAGCAGGGGACCGATGACAAGAGTGAACTCCTCGGGGTCACGCTTGAGCGTGTCCTGCAGGAAGTTGTTGAGCGGATGTATGAGCTGGATCAGGAAGGGGAAGAGAGCGAAGAACATCGATCCGATAACGACACCGGTGCGGCGGCCCAGCCCCCCGACCACAACCATGAGCACCCAGAGCAGCGAGTTCTGGAACTCGAAGTCCGCCGCCACAACCGTCTCGACACGATGGGCGAACAGCGCGCCGGCGAGCCCGGCGAACGCACCGGAGAGCATGAATGCGATGACCTTGTAGGAGGTGACGTTGATGGCATAGGACGCGGCTACCGGCTCGGAGTGCTTGACCGCCAAGATGGCTCGCCCGACCTTCGACCGGATGACTCTCCAGTCGATGAAGATCGCCAGGGCGAGGAACATGAGACAGAGGTAGGCATAACCCTTATCCGACGAGAACTGGTCGGGCCGCGGTGCGGGCATCCCGGCACCACCTCGGGTAAGCGCGGGGATCTCGAACAGGGAGTTGACCGCAACGAAGCCGTACGTGAGCGTGATGAGCGCGAGGTACAGACCCTTGATGCGAAGCGCTACGAGGCCCAGCAGTCCGGCCGACAGAAGCCCGGTCATGATCGCGACGAACACACCGATCGAGAAGCTCGTCATCGAACAAGACTCGAGAGTGCAGCCGGCCTTCTCCGTGACGTAATAAGCGGACATGAAAGAAGCGATCCCTACGAACGCGTGATGACCGAGCGACACCTGGCCCGTGTAGCCGAGGACGACGTTGAGAGAGAGACCGATGATCGCGTACACGATGGCGAGGGCTATCCGGTCGGCCCAGAAGTTGGGGACGGCGTTGATGGTCCAAAGGATGAGCACGAGAAGGCCCGTGATGACGCCGACGCGCGCGGCCCAACCCCTTGTGCTCGGCCGCCAGCGCGCCTGTGCCAGTGGTGCTGAAACGGCTTGCGAGCTCATGCCTCTTTACCCAAGAGACCTTGCGGACGCGCGAGCAGGATAAGCAGCAACACAGCCATGATCGCTATGTGCTCGGCCCCCGGGATCGTCTGCTGGATCGGGGTGTCGCCGATGTAGTAGTGGCCGGAAGCCCAAAGAGACAGAGCTTGGACGAGGCCGATGATCGTGCCGCCCACGAACGCGCCCGGCAATGAGGTCATGCCTCCGATGACAGCGCCGGTGAACGCAGGGATGAGGATGTTCCGGGTCATGATCGCCGGATACAGACCTCCGGCCACCGGCACATAGAGGATCCCCGCGATACCTCCCAGTACCGCCGCGGATCCCCAGATGAAACGGGACATGCGGTGGACGCCGATGCCCACGACCTTCGTTGCGAACGCGTCTTGCGAGGTGGCCAAGACGGCAAGCCCGAGATCGGTCCGCGAGAAGAAGTAAGCGAGCGCGGCACCGAGCGCGACCAGCACTCCGACCGCGATCACGCGTTGGGGCTCCACATGGAACATGAAGAGGTCGATCCCTCGCGGAGTCCCGTCGGCCTTGACGCCCTCGACGAGCGGAGAGAGCACCTTGGGCTCGATCCTGAATATGAGGATGGATATACCGATGATGAGCAGCGCGATGGCGATCGTCGACACCAGGACGGTGATGCGAGGAGCCTCGATCAAAGGCCGGATGATTATCTGCTCGATGATGAGGCCGACCACCAGGATGGCGAAGAGAGCGAACAACACCCCCAGGAAGTAGGGGAGGTTCAGGACATCGATGGCGATGAACAGGAAGTAAGCGGCCAGGGTCCCGAACTCGGCCTGCATGAAATTGAAGACCCGGGTGCCCTTGTAGACCAGGACCAGGCCCAGGGCCATGACACCGAAGATCGCCCCGTTGACGATGCCGATGACGACGTAGGGCCGGGGTCCGGTGGGGGAGCCACCCATGAGCAGGATCACCGCAACGATCACGGCAAGGATGATCGAGACGATGGCAGTTCTCATCGCGCCCCCCGCAGCCCAAACCTCATGGCGGAGAAGGCTATCCCCTTAGCCCCGAGAAGACCAAGCTTTCCCTTAGTTCGCTCCGGGCGGCTGCTCTAGAAGTCGGTGACGAATGCCTGTTCGGTTATCCAGCGGCCCTGGGAACAATCTGCCCTGACCAGGTGCATCCCACCGGTCGTGAAGTGATGCTCGGGGGTGAAGCTGACATCCGGGAAGACCCCCGTCTTGAGACCCCTCGCTCTCTCGGCGAAGTAGATGAAGCGTTCCCGGGTCAGCTCGTCCCCCGGAAGCAACAGCATCTCGCCCATCACCTTCGACGCGCCCCATAGGCCGAACTCGACGGACCCGTTGCTCGTGTCCTGCCGGCCGCCGGCCTCCACGAAGTCGGG
This sequence comes from Actinomycetota bacterium, assembly GCA_046715695.1. Lineage (GTDB taxonomy): Bacteria > Actinomycetota > CADDZG01 > CADDZG01 > WHSQ01 > DATLNM01. Next base: position 9,556 of record JBKJYP010000113.1, read on the forward strand.
GTCGAACTTGTTCGAGTCGATCACCGCGGGGAACGGGTTGAGGAACCGGGCGCCCTCGATCGAGTTCTGATACTTACAGGCCACGTTGGGCACGGTGTCGATCCCCATCGAGAGGCCGATCCCGACCCACTGCGGGTGGTAGCCCTGGCTCTGGGCGGCCTGGAGCAGTTGGATGAACCAGGTCGGCGACGTCAGGATGTAGACGTTGTCGACGTTCTGCTGGTTGAGGTCGGTGGCGATCGCCTGGGCATCGGATTGGCCGGCGGTCTTGCTCACCGCACGGTCGTATTGAACCGGAGCCCCCATCTCTTCCATGCCGGCGAAGAACCCGTCATGCGCGTCCTGGAAGCCGGGGGTGTTGAAGCGCACCATCCCGTTGATCTCGCTCTTGGCCCCGAGCTTGGTGACGAGAAGATCGGCAAGGAGCGGGCCTTGCTCCGAGTAGCTCTCCCACACGGCGAAGTAATTCGACAGCGTGTTGAGACCGGTCTCTGCCACACCGGCGGAGATGTAAGGGACCCCGACGCTGGCTGCATAACGAGCGCAGGCTTGGATCTGATCCACCCCGGCGATCCCGAAGAGCATGAAGACCTTGTCCTGCTCGACCATCTCCTTGCAACCGGCGACGGCTTGGCTCGGGTTGTAGTTGTCGTTGCGGAAGACGACCTCTACGTTGCGACCGTTGATCGTCTGGTTGTTCTCTTGGAGCCAGTTCCAGTAGAGGTCCTTGCCCGACTCGAACGCACCGGAAGGAACGGGGGCCGCCCCGGTGATCGGGGCATGGATCCCGATCGTGATCGTGTCATCGGAGACACCGGTGGCGTCACCTCCGGTGGGCGCGTCACCTTCCGCGACCGGTTCTTCGTTTCCTGGGTCGTCACTACCGGTATCGCTGCCGCCGGTGTCGGTTCCTCCGGTATCGGTGCTCCCGGTGTCGGTCCCGAGGTCTGTTCCCGGCGGTACGGTCCCTATCACCTCACCGGTTTCGGCGTCGACAACCTGGCCCTCCTCGTTCACCTCTGTGCCGGGGGGGAGCGGCTGACCTCCTGCCACCGTGAAGACGTCGCTGACGCCGGGCTTCTGACCGCACGCGGCCGCGAGCATCAAAGCTGTGCCCAGAAGGGCGGCTATCCGGAGGGACCTCATGGACCTCACCTCTTTATCAGCTTGAGTTTGCGGCCCATCTGGCGGCCGAAGTCGCCTACCGCTTGCCAGGGCCCGCCTGTCGATGCGGCAGCCGTTGCTACGGAGCCGGTATTGATCCGGCGGATCTGAGCGATGACGCCGTCCGGCCTGATGCCGGTCGTCTTCTCGATCACTACCGAACGGACCAGGGAGAAGAGGATGAGCCCGCTCAGTATGGCGACCCACGCGTACCAGGGCAGTTGCTGGGTCTGGCTGACGGAGCTCGCTGCGTCGGTGTCGATGGCGACCGGCGCGCCGGATGCCGGTGACGGCGCGGTGCTCGGAGCGGTCTCACCCGTCGGAGGGGTTCCTTCACCGCTGATGTCCGGCGGAGTGCCGGTCCCGGTGTCCGTGAACCCACCACTGTCGGTGAACCCTCCGCCGGTGTCCGTGAACCCACCACTGTCGGTGAACCCGTCATCCGTGCCTGTGCCCCCATCATCGATCGAAGCGGGCTTGTAGCGAAGAGAGGTGACCACGCCGTTCTCGACCTCGAGACCGGCGAGGACGACCCGCCAGATGTTGTCGAGGGGGCTCGTTTCTTCAGCGGGCTTAACTGGGTAGATGATGATCCCGGTGACGGGCGTCGTGTCATCGACCCAGTGCTGAGCGAGGTCGGTGAGGTCGAACTCCCAACCGAAAGCGCCGTCCTCCGTCTCGACCCGCGTTCCCTTGGGAGAGGCATCGCTGCACTCGTGTTTGGGCAGCTCCTCGTACTGGCGAGCAGCCCCGTCCCCGAAGAAGTCCTTGGCCTCGCAAGCCATGAGGGTCTGGGCCTCGTGGTTGAACGACGGTTGGTTCTCGGTCAGGTCTGCCTCCCGGAAGACCACCGTGAACTTCTTGACATCCGAGCCGATCGGGACGAGAGAGAGATCGAAGCCCACGGCGGAGAGCTTGTCGGGGGCCTTGTAGTCGTTCTGCACCTCGATCGGGAGCCGCCCGCTGTAACAGTTGGAGGGGGGCGGTCCCGCGAGCGGAACGACCGGGCACCACGGGTTAGGAAGCTCGATCACGGTCAGATCCGCGCCGGTGGTGGGGTCGGTCACCGTCTGGGAGAACTGAGGTTCCCAGTACCAGGCTGCGCTCGTTGCGGCGGGAGCGGCTTCCTCGATGGGGCCCGCGATGAATGGGTCGGCTTGAGAGGCACGAGCCGAGAGCCCCGGCCCCAGGATCAGAACCGCGGCGGCTACCCCTGCCGTCAGTATGCGGATGCGTGTCATTCGATGTCTCCCCCCGGCCGCTCGATGGTCCAACAGGCCTATCATCCCAGAAACCCTGGGATAACAACTTATCTCTGAGAACCCTCTTCCCTGCCACTTCCGCCTGACTGGGCTGTGTATTTGCTAACCTCGCTTCGTGCGGAAGCTTCGGTCCCTCTGGCAGTCCCTCTGGGTAGACGTCGATAGGCGTGTTCGCCTGGGCCGGCTGCTCGGCCTCGGATTCATCGGCTTTGGCTTCGTGGTGATCGGGAAAGCGTGGGAGGGAGCCGCCAGCATCAACTCGGCTCCCGGCCAGTTGCCCTACCTGCTCTCCGGTGGATTCCTCGGTCTCGGCATGATCCTGACCGGCGGTGTCCTCTTGTTCCTTGCCACCGTGCGGGCGGAGAGGCAACTCCTCAGCGACAGGTTCGACGAGATGTCGACGCTGCTGGCGAGGAACCTGGCACGGCTGGGCTACTCGGCCAACGGTAACGGGAGCGGCAGCTCAGGCATCGAGGTTGTCGCCGGAGCCAACGTGTACCACTCCGCCGATTGCAAGATCCTCCAGGGCAAGAAGGATCTGTCGAAGATGTCCCTCGAGCTCGCCGTCAACGAGGGTCTCAGGCCATGCCGGGTGTGCAGCCCGCCTAAGCCGGCAAAGACTCCCGAGAAACAAGGGGCCTGAACACGAGCCCCGTGATCGCTTTCGGCCAGAAGTAACTGGCTTTCTGCGGCATCCTTTCACCCGAGCCTGCCACCGAGACGATCTCCCGTCCGGTCACGCCTTTCACCAAGACACCGAAGTCCGACTCGCCTCCCTCGACCGCTTCCCGGATCACGCTCTCGTCTTTCGAGAACATGATGTCTGCCATCGACCCTTCGAGGAGAGCCGGGAAGACGATCTCATGCAGCACGACGACGTCGAGGGCGGCCCAATCGGGCGAGTGACCTGAGAGAGCGGCGGCTACATCTTTCCCGGGCACCGTGATACGAACGTCTTTCCCGGGGAGCAGGAAGGTGAAGTGGTGCCCGCCGGCTTCGTCACCCTCCGGCCATCTGGCCAGCTCCTGCTCTATGTGTTCGGGCGAGGATCCCACGGTCACAGCACGGTGATAGGGAAGGACGGCCGGCTGCTCGCTGTCGGCGTCGACCACCAGGCACATGATGGCGTCGTGCTCTCCTTCGGTCCCGGTCCGCTCGCGTTGGAAGTCGAGCGCGGTCTCGTACCGATGATGCCCGTCGGCGATCACAAGGGGGCCCTTCTCCACGGCCCCCGACAGGAGCTCGATCTCGGCAGGAGCTGTGATCACCCAGAGGCGGTGCAGAGTGCCGGCCGGATCTACCACCCGCGCGGCGACGGGGCGGGCGGGGACCGAAGAAAGGAAACCGGAGATCGAGCCCCCGCCCCTGTAGATCGCATAGATCGGGGAGATGTTGACGGGACAAGCCCTAAGCAACGCGAGCCGGTCTGACTTGGGTCCGGGCATCGTTTGCTCGTGGGGAAGTACACCCTTCGTGCCGAAGGGCTCGAGCTCAAGTGCTCCGATGACGCCCGTGACCGATCGTCGAACCGCTCCCTGCATGAAGTCCTGCCGGTAGACATAGAGCGCCGGTGTAGCTTCGCCCACCAATACTCCCGACTCGATCCAGTTCTCGAGGGTGAGAGCTGCCTGTTCGTATCGCTCGGGTCCGGAGCCTGAGTTGAGTTCGAGGCGAACGGCATTGTGCGGGTTGAGCTCGGTCAGACGTTGCTGCTCCTCGGGGGTGATGACGTCGTATGGAGGGCACACCAGGTCCGCGATATGCGGTGAGGTGGAATACCGAAGACCTGAGAAGGGACGGAGAACGGGCATGGGCAGCGCATGATACGTGAGGGTTTCGACGGGCTCGTTTGTGACATGGACGGCGTGTTGTACAGGGGCGGACGCACGATCCCGGGAGCCCCCGAGGCGATCCACTCTTTGCGCGGATCCGGGATAGAGATCCTGTTCTGCACGAACAACTCGCGCTCAACCGTGCAGGACTATGTCGATCGGCTCGAGGCCATGGGGATCCCTGCCGGACCGGATGACATCCTCACGTCGGCCGGCGTGGTGACCGAGGTGCTCAAACATGGATCGACCACCGGTTCTGCCTATGTGGTCGGGGGACCCGGCCTCCTCGAGGCGGTTACGGCTGCCGGCTTCGACATCGTCACGGACCCTGAGATCGAAAGGGTCGATCTCGTGACGGTCGGATGGGACCCCCGTTTCGACTACGCGATGATGCGTGTCGCCGCCAACGCTGTCCGCGATGGAGCCCGGTTCGTGGCATCTAACTCGGACGCGTCGTTCCCTGCCGAGGATGGGTTCTGGCCGGGGGCCGGTGCGATCCTGGCTTCCATTGAGGTTGCTTCCGGTCGCCGTGCCGAAGTCGTGGGCAAGCCCCATGCCTCGATGCTGGACATGATCGAGGAACGCCTCGCCGGACGGCGGATCGCGGCTATCGGGGACCGACCGGATACAGACCTCGCCGGCGCCTCGCAACGTGGATGGGCGACGATCCTCGTGCTCAGTGGGGTGACACATCGGAGCGATGTCGACGGCATCCAACCGGCACCCGACCTGGTACTGGATTCGATCGCAGACCTACCCGCGCTTCTTTGACCCCCCCTAATAGCGCCCCCATTGCGGTCGCCATGGAGCAGGGGGCTGCGGTCTGCCTCCCATCAGATAGATCATCACGACGCCGAACACGAAGCCGCCGACGTGTGCCATCCACGCGACCCCACTCGGGCCCGCCTTGTCTCCCGCTGCGATCAGGAATTGGTAGAGGAACCACAATCCCAACACGAGGACGGCGGACAACTGGACGATCGTCCAAAGGAAGATGACGGCGACGAGGACGTTAACCCGCGCTCGCGGATACAAGACTATGTATGCACCCATGACGGCAGCGATCGCCCCCGAGGCGCCAACGGCCGGGACGCATGCACCCAGATCGAGGTTGCATGTGGCGGGTGAGGTTTGCAGGGAGAAGATGATGTGCGCGAACGCCGCGAATATCCCGCCCAGGAGATAGAAGAGTGTGAACTTGAAGCGGCCCAGGTGATCCTCGACGTTGTTGCCGAAGACCCATAGGAAGAGCAGGTTGCCTCCGATATGCAAGAGGTTGGCGTGCAAGAAGGTCGAGAAAAGGACGGCCATGAGGAAACCACCCAGGTCCCTCTCGGGGATGACCACACTCTCTCCGGCGCCGAGGAGTACCTCGGGCTCGCCCGGACCCGGGATGAATTCGTCGCATCGGTCCCCGAGCTGACATGGGACGGGGGCGGTTTCGTAGAAGTACTTGGTCATGGCGAGGTCGCCCTTGGTGACCGGCTCTTTGCCCACGAAGACGATGATGTTCAGGACGATCAGGAGGACGGTGATCACGGGAAACCTTTTCGTCGGATTGACATCCGAGATCGGGATCAGGTTGATCACTCGGCGAGTATAGGTTTGGGCGACTCGATAACCCTGTAACAGCGGCGTCTCGCCGAGAGCGAGAAGGATCGGAGGTGCCCAACGTGTTGGATGAACTACGAAGAGTGGCGCTGTTCGGATCGGGCGTGGCTGAACTAACCCGGAACAGAGCCGAGCAGATCGTGAAAGACCTCATAGCGCGCGGTGACATCGGTCGAGGCGATGCGAGCGGCGTCGTCAAGGACTTGATCGAGCGAAGCAAGGAGAACCGTAAAGAGCTCACCTCCCTGATCCGAGGCGAGCTGCAGGATCAGATCGGTCGCCTCGGGGTTGCGACCAGAGGGGACCTGGAGAGGCTCGAACGGCGCGTCACCCGTCTCGAGGAAAGGGTCAAGCAGCTCCGGACGGAAGCGGCTTCCAAGGCTCCGGCCAAGAAGACAAGCGCTGCCACCAAGGCCAAGCCAAAGCCGGGACCGACCCCGGCCGACGCTACATAATCGAGTCATGGACCTGGATGGACCCGACGCTCCCCTCGAGGTGAGTGCCGAAACCCAAGCACAGCTGGCCGCCGCGGCGGAGCTGAGCGACCCCGAGCGGGTAAAGGTATTAGAGGAGATCTACGAAAGCCTTGAGGCCGAGCTCGAACGGGAGTTGCCGAGCGTCTAGTCGTTAACCTTCTTGGATGCCCAAAGCCGCACGGCTCGATCTCGAGATGGTTCGTCGTGGGCTGGCCCCCAGCCGGGCCGAAGCAGGGCGCGCGATCGGGGCAGGGAGGGTCATCGTCAAAGGGATGCCGGCGCAACGGGCATCGACGATGGTGCTACCTGATGACTCGATCGCCATCGCGGGAGAGGCCGCCCCTTACGTATCGCGTGGAGGAGACAAACTACGCGGCGCGCTGGATCGGTTCGACGTCGATCCAGCCGGGAAGACGTGGCTGGATGCCGGAGCATCGACCGGTGGATTCACGGATTGCTTGCTCCAGGCAGGGGCCGTCGCGGTGGTGGCCGCAGATGTCGGTTACGGCCAGCTCCACTGGCGCCTGCGAGAGGATCCACGGGTGATCGTCCTCGAGCGCAAGAACCTCCGGAACCTCGAACCGGGAGAGCTTCCCTGGGCCCCCGACGGCATAGTCGCGGATCTTTCCTTCATCTCGCTCACCTCGGTCCTCCCGGCGCTGACATCTGTTCTCGGCGCAGCGGGAGAGATGGTCCTATTGGTCAAACCTCAGTTCGAGGCGGGCCGGGCGGCGGTCGGCCGGCGCGGCGTCGTTACCGATCCGGAGGTGCGGGCGCGAGCCCTTCGGAAGGTTGCCGAGGCCGCAGTGAGCCTCGGGCTGACTGTGTCCGGCGCTTGTGCGTCGCCTATCAAGGGACCTGCCGGAAACGTCGAGTACTTCCTCCATTGTTCCCGGGGCAGTAGCTCACCGGCGCTCGATGATGAGGCGTTGAGCAAGGCCGTCGCACACGGAGAATCGCTGTGAACCTGTCTCGTATCGGGGTCGTGGTCCACGATGGGAAACCTGCTGCCGTTCGCCTCCGCGACGAGCTCGGGACCTGGCTCGGCCGGCGCGGGGCAGCCTTCGACCAGGATGACCCCGGATTGATCCTTTCGCTCGGTGGGGACGGCACGATGTTGCGAGCCGCGCAGCTTGCCCATCAGAAAGATGTCCCGCTCCTCGGGATCAACCTGGGCTCACTCGGCTATCTGACCGAGGTGGATGAAGGCGGCGCCCACGAAGCTCTGGAGCAGGTGCTCACAGGCGACATCCAGATCGAGGAAAGGATGATGCTCGAGTGCTCGATCCCCGGCTCCGGGGAACGTTTCGTGGGCTTGAACGAGGTCCTGGTCGAGCGGGCTTCCCAGCATCGGATCGTGCGGTTCGGGATCGGGATCGGCGGTGAGAGCTTCACGGACTTCAACGCCGACGGGGTGATCGTCGCGACACCGACAGGTTCTACGGCTTACGCGATGAGCGCGGGTGGGCCGATCGTCTCTCCGAGAGCAGAGTGCATCGTCGTAGTGCCGGTGAGCGCACACATCATCTTCTCGCGACCTTTCGTGCTGGCGGCCGATGAAGCGATCGAGATATCTGTCAAGGGCGACCAGCCGGCGTCTGTCTCGCTCGATGGAGCGATCGGATGTGATGTCGCTGCGGGGTCGGTCGTGAGGGTCGGCCGCCATCCGCGTCCCCTCAAGCTCGTGCGCACGGGTGGCCCCCGCTTCCTAGAGCGGTTACGGATCAAGTTGGGCCTGCCCTGATGCTGACGGACCTGATAGTCGAAGGCCTTGGGGTCATCGATCGGGCCGAGGTCGCCCTCGATCCCGGGTGCGTTGCGCTGACCGGCGAAACGGGGGCCGGGAAGACGCTCATCGTCGCGGCGCTCGGCCTTTTACTGGGCGATCGTGCCGATCGATCTTTGCTCCGAGAGGGCGTGGACCAAGCAACCGTGGAGGCCAGATTCGAAGTCGAGGCATCGCACCCGGCTGCAGTTGCCGCGGCCGAGGCCACCGGCGAGGGGGCGACCACCGAGGTCGTGCTCGCGCGAAGCATCCATGCAGACGGCCGCAGCCGGGCTCGCATCAACGGGAGGATGGCGAACGCATCCACCCTGAAAGAGGTCGGTGCCCTGCTCGTCGAGATCGCGGGGCAGAACCAGCATCAGAGGCTGGGCACTCGCGCCGTCCAACGGGAGATCCTGGATTCATTCGCGGGACCGGAAGCGATCGAGCTCGTCCAGAAGCTTGGAGAGGTGGTTCCGGCAGCCGTGCGCGCCGCCCAGGACCTGGAGGGATTCCTGTCGTCGGCCGCACAGCGAGAGAGACAGCGAGATGCCCTCAGATACGAGATCGAGGAGATCGAGAAAGCCTCGGTGGGCGAGGGGGAGCTTGCCGACCTCGGGGCCGAGATCGCCCGCGCGGATAGCGCTTCGTTGATAGCCGACGCCGTGGGCACCGCTCTCGACGCGGTCGGTTCGGACGACGGGGCTGCAACGAGAGCATCTCTTGCGGCCGCGGCTCTCGAGACGGTTGCTTCGATACAGCCGGAGGTCTCGGATCTTGTGGATCGGCTCCGGGCAGCAGCCGGCGAGCTCGATGATGTCTCGCACGCTCTGGCCGGCCTCGCCGCTCCACCCCCGCAAGGATCGATCGACGAGATGCGAGCGCGCCTCGAGGTCCTTCGAAGGCTCGAGCGCAAGTACGGAGGTCTGTTCGAGTATCTCGCGGGGGCTCGAGAGAGACTCGCCGCGCTCGAGGACGACGATGAGAGTCTCGAGCGTCTTCGGGCGGAGGCCGACAGGCTCCGAACCGACGCCGAGAGGTTGGGCCAGAGTCTCGGTGTCTGCCGGAGAGAGGCGGCCCCTAAGTTGTCCGCAGCGGTAGACGAGGCGCTTACCAACCTAGCGATGGCCGGGGCGCGCTTCGAGGTCGCCCTCCAGCCGGGCGAACTCACGGCTCACGGAGCCGAATCCGTTGAGTTCCTGCTTTCGGCCAACATCGGCGAAGCCCCCAAACCGTTGTCCCGTGTCGCCTCGGGTGGCGAGTTGTCGCGGCTTTCGCTCGCGATAAACCTCCTCGCCTCCGCCGGCGGTGTGCCCACGATGGTCTTCGATGAGGTCGACGCTGGCGTCGGGGGGGCCGCGGCTCGATCGGTGGGTGATGCCCTCGCCAACCTCGCGCGCAAACGCTCCAAGCAGGTGATCGTGGTGACGCACCTTCCTCAGGTAGCAGCGTTCGCAGACCAGCACCTTCAGGTGACCAAGGAGCAAGAGGGCGACCGCACGGCTGCGCGACTAGCGCGCGTCGAAGGGGATGAGAGAGTCGGCGAGCTGTCTCGCATGCTCGCGGGCTTCCCGGACTCGGAAAGCGCAAGGGGCCACGCTCGGGAGCTACTGGATCTCGGGTCGCGCCCTTGACACCATGAAGTTGAGACTCCGTCGCCGGCGATCCTCCACAGAAGCATCTGACCGCAGCGGTGTTGCTCGGGTCGGGCCTCGAACGAAGGATCTCATCGCTCGGATCGAGCCGGGTGAGATAGCCATCATCGATCATCAGGATCTCGATCGGATCGCCGCCGAAGGGTTGGTGCTGCGGAAGGTCAAGGCGGTAGTGAATGCGACCCACTCCAGCAGTGGTCGCTATCCGAACCTCGGCCCCCTCCTCGTGGTCTCGGCCGGTATCCCTCTGATCGATGCCGCGGGACCCAAAGTGATGGCGATCCCCGACGGAGCGCGAGTGATGATCGAGGGAGGACGCGTCTTTCTCGTCGAGGGCGACGATAAGTCTGAGGTGGCGCACGGCCATCCGTTGTCGCTCGAGGACGCAGAGGCCACGCTCGATGCCTCCAAGAAGACGATCGTGACCGAGCTGGAGCGCTTCGCCGAGAACACGATCAACTACATCCGCGAGGAGAGAGATGTATTGCTCGATGCGACGCGTCTCCCTGAGGTTCGCACAGATTTCCACGGCCGGCACGTACTAGTCGTCGTCCGTGGATACGACTACAAAGAGGATCTCTCTGCGCTGGGCCCCTACATCAGGGAGGTTCGGCCGATCCTCATCGGGGTCGACGGAGGAGCCGATGCGCTCATAGATGTTGGCCTCAAACCGAACCTGATCATCGGGGACATGGACTCGGTCACCACGGAGGCTCTCGTCTGCGGAGCCGAGTTGGTCGTGCACGCGTACGCCGGCGGGCATGCACCCGGCATCGAGAGGATCGATGCGCTGGGCTTGGACTCCGTGCTTTTCGAAGCGACCGGGACCTCCGAGGACATAGCTCTGCTCCTTGCTTTCGAGCGGGGGGCGGAGTTGATCGTCGCGGTTGGGACGCACGCGAACCTCGTGGAGTTCCTGGACAAGGGCCGTAAGGGGATGGCTTCCACGTTCTTGGTGCGTCTGAGGGTAGGCCCTATCCTGGTCGACGCGAAGGGCGTGAGCCGGCTCTACGGCGCGCGGGTCAAGCGCAAGGATCTCGTGATGCTTGTGGGATCGGCTCTCCTCGCGATGGCGATCGTGATCTCCCTATCGGAACCCTTGAGGCTGGAGCTGGAGCTGGTATGGACCCAGATAAAGACCACATGGTTCTCACTCCAAGATTCGGTTTTCTGATGACCGGCAAGCCTCGATGATCGATTTCCGCTATCACCTCATCTCCATAATCTCGGTCCTCCTCGCGCTGTCGCTAGGCATACTCGTCGGCTCTGGGTTCCTGGGCGATCCCTTGCTCGAAGACATCAAGAAAAGGACCGACGCTGTGAATGCGGCCAACGACCGGCTGCTGGAGCTCGCTTCGAAACTGCGCGCCGAGATCCGACAGCGCGACGAGTCGTTCCAAGAAGCGGCTCCGCTGCTCCTCGAAAGCCGCCTTACCGACCGACAGGTCGTCATGTTCGTGCTTGAAGGAACCCCGGGAGGGATGATCGGTGAGATCACCGATGCCATCGAGGAGGCGGGGGGCGCCGTAGCGACCACTATCCGGGTCTCGGACAGATTCCGGCTCGAGACCCCGGCCGAACAGGACCAGCTCGCGCTCATACTCCGCGCTCTGCCCGATGCGGAAGATGCGCTCCGAGCTCAGGCGGGCACCCTTCTCGGATCGAGAGCAGCGAGCGTCGCCGCGTTGCCGGCAAGGGGAAACACGAACGAGAGCCTCCATCCTCTCGAGAACCGGTTGATGGCCTTGCTTGACGAGCTCGCCGATGCCGACTACATCTCGGTTGAGTCCGGGGAGGAGGTGGTTCCGCGCGGCGCTGTCTTCGCGATCGTGGGGGGGAGCAAGGACGACCCTCCCTTCGAACCCCACTCCTTCGTGGTGTCGTTGGGGGACGGGATCGCGGAGAACCAGGGAGTGGCGATCGCGGCCGAGCCCTCGGACAGCATCTGGGAGTTGGTCGAAGCGTTGCGGGATGAGCCTCGGACTGTGGGTGTCGTTGCCACTGTAGACAACGCCGAGTCGATCTTCGGCCAGATCGCCATCGTGTTGGGCTTGCAACGGGCCGAACTGGGGATCATCGACCACTACGGCACGGGCTCCGGTGCAACCCGCATCCTTCCGGAGCCGGAATCTGGGACGTGATCCTGTAGACAACGGCGCGGCTCCGTCGCTCTCGCGGGGTGCGGCCTCGATCACGCTTGCCACAGCTCTGTCGCGACTGACCGGGTTCGTTCGCGTCATCGTCGTGGCCGCAGCGATGGGCACGACGTTCATGGCCAACACGTATCAGACTGCGAACACGGCTCCGAACGTCCTGTTCGAGCTGCTTGCAGCCGGCGTGTTGACCTCGGTCTTCGTCCCCACATTCGTCGAGTTCATCGTCGCGCGGCGACGAGATGAGGGTTGGGTGGTCGCGGACATCCTCAGCACCGCTGCGATCCTGGCCCTCTGCGTTCTCTCCGTGTTGCTGGCTCTGGCCGCGCCGTTGGTGATGCGCCTCCTGACGATCGGTGTGCAGGATCGGGCGCTGCGCGCGGATGAGATAGCGACCGGGGCCTCGCTACTCAGATTGTTCGCTCCTCAGGTCGTTCTCTACGGCGTCGGGATGATCATGACGGCCGCATTGCATGCCCACCGTCGTTTCGGGCTCGCCGCAGCGGCGCCGATCTTCAACAACATCATCGTCATCGGCGTCTACCTGGCTTACGCGCAGATGCGCGGTGACTCCCCTCCGTCGGTCCACTCGGTGGGCACCGACGAGATCTGGCTACTCGGGCTCGGCACGACCGCGGGTGTTCTGGCGATGACGGCCGTACTCGTTGTGCCCCTGAGGAGGTTGGGCTGGCGTTTCAGACCCCGATGGGATCCCCATCACCCCGTTCTGAGGAAGAGCGCTCGACTCGGTGTGTGGGCGTTGGGCTACGCGGGCGGTTATCAGGCCGGATTGATCGTGGTCCTCGTGCTCGCCAACCGGATCGAGGGGGGAGTGGCCGCGTATCAGTGGGCCTACACATTCTTCTATCTACCTCACGCGTTGTTCTCGGTCCCCATCTTCTCGGTGCTCTTCACTGCCATGGCCGAGCACGTAGCCAGGAGTGAGCTCGAAGCCGTTTCCGATCGGATCCGTTCCGGCCTACAGATGCTGCTCTTCCTCCTCATCCCCCTGTCGATCGGGCTGGTAGCTGTCGCACAACCCCTTGCGAGGCTCACGCTTCTGTTGGGTGTCATGACGCCGTCGGGGGCCGCGCTGGTGGGCCGTGTCTTGGCAGGATTCGCGATCGGACTGCCGACGTATTCGATATTTCTCGTCTACACGCGCGCGTTCTATGCGATCGGAGAGACGAAGGTGCCGGCGTTGCTGAATGCCCTTTCGGTTCTGGTGGCTTCGGTATCGGGAGCGGCGCTTTTCTACCTGGCGCCGTCACGCTGGTCCGTTCCTGGACTCGCCGTCGGTCATTCCTTGGGCTTCGGGGTGGGCGCCTGGCTGCTTGCCCGGGCTTTCGAACGACGAACCCCGGGCGTCAAGGGTGTCGAGGCGATGTCCGTCGTCCGCTCGGCGGGGGCCGGCCTCCTGACGCTGCTCGTCCTCGTGCCTGCAGCCGCTCAGGCTCTCGATGCCGGCAGCCGCTTGACAACGGGGCTATGGCTGGCCTTGGGGGCGGCCGGAGGGACCCTGATCTACCTGGGGGTGATGCTCGGCCTGGGCTCCGAGGAACCGCAGAGGATCGCCAAGCTGGTGACTCAACGCCGAAACCCGGGTCCCACGGCCAAAGATGGGTAGGGTAGGCGACTTCCGCACCCGATCCAGAAGGAGGAACACGCCCTTGAACAAGAAAGAATTGGTCGACTCCGTCGCAGCGGCCACGGATGAGAGCAAGCGCACGGTGGCCAACGTCCTAGACGAGGCGATCGATCTGATCCAGCGGTCCGTCAAGAAAGGTGAGCGCGTAACGCTGCCGGGTTTCGGCACATTCGAGCGCCGCGCCCGGGCTGCCCGCACAGCACGCAACCCTCGCACCGGTGAGGAGATCAAGGTCAAGGCTTCGAAGGTCCCCGCTTTCAAGGCAGGCTCCGCCTTCAAGGAGTTCGTCAATGGGGTGAAGAAGTAGGAACCCTGCACCTATGAAAAGAGCTGCGGTTGGCGGGGCCCACAGGGGCCCCGTCGCCGTTTCTAGGCAACGTCGAACCCTGCGGCTAGTTCAGGGGATCCTCGTCCTCCTTGCCGCGATCCTGTTCATCTACGCCGGCTACTCGTGGGGTCGCTCATCCGGCTTCGAAGCGGGGAGACAGGCCGCCGACATCGACGCACCCCGGCGGCCGGGGGCAGGTCAGACGATCGTCCTGACGGTGATAGGTGGATCGATACTGCTGGCGGCATTCCTGCTCCAGTCGGGTGGCGTGCTGCGCTCTCCTGTTCCGGCTCGTCTCGACGAGCTTGCCGGCCGGGCTGAGGATGCTGCGATCGCGCGTGCAGAGGAGTCCTAAGGGTTCAGGAATCGTCCGGTGTGTGTCTCAGCAGCGCGCGGATGAGCGAGGAATCTATCTACGTCTTCCGGTGTGTCGATGTCTAGGGCGAGCCGAGGCAACGCCAGGATCGAACACCGGAACCCCTCACGTTCGGCCGATGCGATGTGTGCGTTGAGGCTCGCGGGACCGAATCGAGGTTCGATCAGGTTGGGTGGACGCAGATAGAGCCCGTTGGTTCCGCCATCGTTCCCGGCCGGCACCACAACGACGTCTGAAGTCGCTCCCGTGTCGAGCAGATCGTTCAGGTCGTAGGAAGAGGCAAGCGGCACGTCGCTCGGGACAACCGTCAACGAGTCTGCCCCCCGTTCGCTCGCGGCGCGAGCCGCGAGAGCAAGTGCCTCATTGAGCCCGGTGCCGGTTTCGTCGAGAACCTCGAAACCGGCCCCCACGGCTGAGCTCTTGACCTCTTCGTCCGAGGTGACGATCAACCATCCCAGCGCGGGCGTCCCGGCGGCAAGGTCCAGCGCATCTCGCAGGAGGGCGCGAGCGATGCCTAGCCGTGTGTCTTCATCGAACCTCCCGGCGAGCCTGCTCTTGGCCGCGAGGAGCGGTTTGACCGGGATGACGCCGATGTCCATCCCCGCAATCTACGGGCGCCCGGCGTCCTCTCAGAGATCGGAGGCCGGCACGACCCTCGCTACCCCTGCTTCAGCCGGGTCGGTGACCCAGAGGACGCCTTCGGATTCCGAGATCTGTCTCGCATCTCCGTCGACCTGCAGGACGATCCCGGAGAGCATCCCGGTGTCGACGGATACCCCGGTCACGACAGGCGTCCCTCCGTCATTGGAGAGGACCCACATCACGCCCTCGCCGAGAGTCATGTCGAGATAGCGGCCTGCGATCGGGCTCTCGCCGAGAGGCTCGAGGGTCTCGATCGAATACTTGGACAACGTCGATGTGGTTCTGTTCGCGATCCATAGGGCACCGGCGCCGGCGGTGAGATCGCTGCCGGGAGCTGCGGTCGTCGGGATCGAGCGGACGGGCTCGGCTGTGATCGGATCGAGATCTATCAGCTCGCCCCCCAGTCCCAGGGCCCAGAGGTGCCCATCGCCGATAGCGATGTCGGTCGCTCCAAGCTCCTCGGTCGCGTCGATCGAACCCGTCGCGGGATCGATGCTGACGAGCTCCCGCTCATCGACTAGCACCCACGTCGTGCCGTCCCCGGCCGCCATCTCGAGCGAGACCGGTTCGTCCGCGAGGACCACCGGGTTACCGATCGCTTCTCCGGTCTGCTCGCTGAACCGAAAGACGGAGGACAGTTCTGGGTTCGAAACCCAAACGATGCCGTTGCGGATGTCTATGTCCTCGGGACGTCCCTCGATGGGGATCGAGTCGATGATCGTCGTCGTGGCGGCGTCGATGCGGTGGATGACCTGCCGATCGGTGTCGGTGACCCAGACCACGCCGGCGGAGACGACGAGGTCGAAAGGATGTCTGCCGACCTCGACGAACGTTGTGACCTGGTCTGCGAAGCCGTTGTCCGGTTCTGTGGGACCAGCATCGGGGCGGGTCACCGCAACAACCGTCATGAGGATCGCGATCAGTGCGGCGGCACCGACGGCCGTGCCGGCCCAGACCAACGTCGTTCTGCGCCGTGACCGGGACACGACCCGAGAACGCGCTTCCACCCGGCGAGGCGCTCTCTCTTCCCGCGCCGCCTCCTTGACCGTGGAGAGAGACTCGGCGATGCGCCGCTCGAGGTCGTCCCTCATGCGCTCGCCCCCTCTCTGTCACCTTCGAGTGCAACCGCGAGCTTCGCGCGGGCGCGCGTCAGTTGTGATCTCACAGTGCTGGCGGAACACCCCATGATCTCCGCGATCTCTCCTTCGGGCAGGTCCTCGACGTAACGCAGAACGATGCACGCGCGCTGTCGCATGGGGAGCCCCTTGACCGCACCCCACAGCTCTCGCGCCGACTCGTGAATATCCGGCGTCCATTCCTTCACGCGGCGCCTGTCCTCGTGATGCGAGAGCTCGTTGACGCGGCGCTCCGTTATCTTGCGGCGGATCTTGGACCGGCAGAGGTTCACGACCGAGCGTTTGAGATAGACATCGGCTCGCGCTGTGTCCCGGATCCGCCCCCAGCCCGTGTAGGTCTTGATGAGGGCCTCCATGACGATCTCCTCCGCGAGGTGGGCATCACGGATGATCAGGTAGGCGAGGTCACACAACCGGTCGTAATGGCGGTCGAACAGTTCCGCCACCAGCACTTCCCGGGCATCCGTCGTGTCGGCCACTGCCGGCAATCCTCTCAGCGCCTGGGTATCCGGGAACAGAAGGGTGTCCATACCCATGCAGACGCCCTAGGGCGTGCGGACGCTGCACGGGTTGGGGGGATACTTTCCCCCCTATGCCGGAGCCCGATCGGAAACACTGGAAACACCTATACGCCGAGATCGTGTCGACGGAGATCTGCTGTGGCTGCTCGGCCTGCATCGTCGCCTGCCCCCACAAGGTCCTCGAGCTGCAGGATTTCGACCCGATCCAGACGGACGGCAACTCCCCGTTCGACAACTGCGTCCATGGCGAGGAAGGCTGCTCCCTCTGTGCGATGGCCTGTCTCCGCCTGGACCCGTCGGTGGGAGTGATCGAGCCCGCCGTCTTCGGGCGGCGCCGTCAACCGGATGAGCCCTGGGGGGCGTACCGCTACAAGACGCTGGCCCGGGCGACCTATGAGCCGATCTTGGCCAAGGGACAAGACGGGGGAGCCGTCACGGCCCTGATCTCGTGGGGGCTGGATACCGGCGAGCTGGATGGCGCTGCGGTCTCGGCCCCCTCGCCCGACGTCGCATGGCTCGACGAGCCCAGACTCGTGCGCTCGTCCGAGGAGCTTCTGGCGGCGGCGGGGTCGCGTTACACCTACTGCGCGACGCCACTGGCGCTCAAGAAGGCCGCGGAGGCGAAGCTCAAGTCGATCGCTCTCGTGGGTGTCTCGTGCGAGTCGACCGCGGTCCGGCAGCTCGCCGCCCAAGGCATCAAGCGATGGGTGCGTCCGGTCAAGCTCGTGATCGGACTGATGTGCTGCGAGACCTTCGACTACGACGCGTTCATGGTCGGCAAGGTCGAGCAAGAGATGGGCATCAACCTTCAGGACGTCACCAAGGTGAACGTCAAAGGCAAGGTCATCGTCACGATGAAAGACGGGCAGGACATCAACATCCCGCTGAAGGAGGCGCGTCCCTTCGCCAACGAGTGGTGCCATCACTGCCCCGACTTCTCGGCCGAGCACGCCGATCTGTCTTGCGGCGGTCTCGGTATGGAAGGCTGGACGATGATCCTCGTGCGCTCCGAGAAAGGTGAGGACTACCTCAAGCGCGCGGTCGAGGCCGGCGTCCTCGAGCTGCGCGATGCCGAGGAAGAGCAGAACGCTCTGTCGGTGATGGATCGCCTCGCCCGCAAGCAACGAGAACGGGTAGGGCCCTTCGACCCCCATGCCGCCGCCGCCTACCCCACCCAGCAACTACTAGACGCGGCCCGTGCCGAAGCCGAGTCTGAAACAGCGCCGACTTGATCAGAACGCGCCAATAT
>JBKJYP010000114.1:0-5006 GCA_046715695.1 Actinomycetota bacterium
GTCTTGATGAGGAACGCAACCACGAAGGCCACGACGAGGATGATCGGGAGCTCTTTCCAGAAGCTCTTCTTGTGTTCTTTCTTGTGTCGGGGCCGGTACTTGCGGGGCGGGGGCGGGATCTTGCGAGCCCCTAGTGAGTCCCGAACCTCCGGCTGCTCGATGGTGTCCAAAGCGGGGGCTAAGCCTCGCGGCGCTCTTTCACCTTCGCCTTCTTGCCGACCCGAGAGCGTAGGTAGTAGAGCTTGGCCCGGCGGACATCTCCGCGGGTGACGACCTCGATCTTCGAGATCATCGGCGAATGGATGGGGAAGGTTCGTTCGACCCCGACCCCGAAGGAGATCTTGCGGACGGTGAAGGTGGTCGAGAGCTGGGAGCCGCGTTTCCGGATCACGATGCCCTCGAAGACCTGGACCCGCTCGCGCTCTCCTTCCACGACGCGCACGTGCACTTTGACGGTGTCCCCGGCTCGGAAGTCGGGTACGTCGTCGCGCAGATATGGGCGCTCGACGAGGTCTGTCGGGTTCATCGCAGATGCTCCTTCTTAGTTCGCGCTTCGGTGGCTGTGACTGCTTTCGTAGCCCGGACGGGATTCGAACCCGTGGTCTCCGCCTTGAGAGGGCGGCGTCCTGGGCCAACTAGACTACCGGGCCTCGCTAGAACGGTGGATGCTACCAGCGCGAACCACATCTGCTTGGCGTCCGGCCAAGCCCGTCCGCTTTGCTGGGGTACCTAGACTCGAACTAGGACTAACGGAACCAGAATCCGCCGGGCTGCCAGTTACCCCATACCCCACTGCTAACTGCTTGACCTGTTCGATCTGGTCAGCGGTCGATAGTTTCCAATCTGTTCTTGGGCGCTCGCCGAGGCGACCGCCTGCTCCCTTGCTGACTACTTGACCGGGTCAACCAGGCCCGCAGAAGATAACGCCTATGCCGGGCCCAGTCGGGCCAACGTCTCTTCCTTGCCCAGGATCTCCAGCGATTCGAACAGCGGCGGCGAGATGAGCGTCCCGGTCACCGCGGCCCGGATCGGCTGGAAGGCCTGTTTCGGCTTGAGCTCCCGTTCCTCGGCCAAGGCCCGCAGCGCTGCCTCTATGGCCTCGGTGGTCCAGGGATCGACCCTCTCCAAGGCACTCCGACCCGCGGCCAGGTACTCCTCCTGGCCGTCGAGGACCTTGGCGGCTTTCTCATCCGGCTCTCGTCGCTCGAACAGGAAAGCGATCATCGGGGGTGCTTCCGTCAGCCTTTTCAGCCTCTCCGATAGAAGAGGCGTGACCTGGTTCAGAAGCTCCCGCCCCGGCCCCTCTTCGACGGGGAGGCCGGCCTCAGCACTGACCGGTGCAAGCCGCTCGGCGAGGTGGTCGTGCGGCATCTCCTTTATGTAGTGGTTGTTGAGCCACTCCAGCTTGTTGACGTCGAACGCCGCTGGGTTCTTGCCGACCCGCTCGAGGGTGAACTTCTCGACCAGCTCCGGCACAGAGAAGATGTTCGTCTTGTCGTCGTAGCTCCATCCGAGGAGGGCGAGGTAGTTGACCATCGCCTCCGGCAAGAAGCCCTGTTCTCTGTAGGCGCTCACAGCGACATCGCCCCATCGCTTCGAGAGCGGCTTGCCTTCGGGCGTCACGAGCAGCGGGAGATGGGCGAAGACCGGGATCTCGGCGACTCCCATCGCCTCGCGGATCAGGATCTGACGGGGCGTGGCAGCGAGAAGATCCTCGCCCCGGATGATGTGCGTGATCCCCATCGTCACGTCATCGACACCGGCCGCGAGCATGTAGGTCGGGCTGCCATCGGAACGCTGGATGATGAAGTCCTGGATCTGGCCCGACTTCGTGATGACCTCGCCGCGCACGACATCATCGAACGTGACGGTCCTGCCATCCGGCACACGGAAGCGAAGTGCGGAGTTCCGCCCCTCGGTCTCGAAGGCCGTGATCTGTTCTCCGGTGAGGTTGCGGCACCGGCCGTCGTAGCCCGGGGCACGCTTGGCGGCCATCGCCTCTTTGCGTCTCTGGTCCAACTCTTCGGCGGTGCAATAGCAGCGATACGCATGGCCGGAGTCCAAGAGGTCCTGCGCGGCCTTGGCATAGACATCCATCCGCTCGCTTTGGCGATATGGACCAAATGGTCCCCGCCCAACCCCACCGACCTCCGGGCCCTCGTCCCAGTCGAGTCCCAACCACCTCATGTCTTCGATCACCGCGGCGAATGCCTCGTTGGTCGCTCTCGCCTTGTCGGTGTCCTCGACGCGCAGAACGAAGGTCCCGCCGTGGTGCCGGGCGAAGAGCCAGTTATAGAGGGCGGTGCGCGCGTTGCCGACATGGATCGACCCGCTGGGGGCCGGCGCGATCCGAGTCCTGACTTCAGTCATTCCGGCACCCTATCGGCGACGTCCACTGCCTGGCCCCCGGCCGGAGTCGTTCCTCCCACCAGCTGAGCGACCTGAGGTCCGAGCGATCAAGATCTACCGCGAGAAGACCGGAACGAGTCTTGCGGGAGCGAAGGACACGATCGACAAACTTGCGGCCCAATCAGGCCCAGGGTGAACTAGCCCCAGAAAGCGTCGAAAGCGGCCAGGTCATCGACCAACAGCCAGCGTTCCGTGATGCGGCCATCCGGATCGGCATGGAACACATTCGCCGCGTTCATATCGATCGATCTGCCGTCGAGCTCGCCGACCAAGCGCACGAGAGCGACCACATGTTCGTCGTTGCCGACGACATCGTGTGTCTCGGTCTTGAAGGTGCCCCCGGTTGCTTGGACCAGCTTCATGAAGAAAGCGATCACTTCATTCGTGCCGCGGTAATCACCGGCGAATGAGCTTTGTCCAGGGTGATGCCAAACGATGTCGTCGGACATCAGCTGACCTAGTGAACTGATGTCCCCACTGGCGAAGCTGGCAAGGCCCTCACGGATGTTGCGCGTTGCCTTGGATTCGTCCATGACGCGGAGTCTAGCCAGATCCGGTTAGGTGATGTAGGTCAGCCAGTCGCTGTATTTCTCGTCTTCGCCTTTGACGATCTGGAAGTACTTCTGCTGGATCGTTAGCGTGACGGGGCCTGGGTCGCCGATCATGCGCTCGTCTACCTCACGGACCGGCGTGACCTCGGCCGCGGTGCCGACGCAGAAGATCTCCTCGGCGGTGTAGAGGTCGGCCCGGGTCATCATCCTCTCGAAGACCGGGATGCCCTGGTCGGCCGCGATCTTCATGACAGAGGCACGGGTGATGCCGGGCAGTGGCCCGGCCGAGAGTGGTGGAGTGAGCAGCTCACCTTCCTTGACGATGAAGATGTTCTCGCCGGTGGCCTCGGAGATGTAGCCCTGAGAGTTAAGCATGATGCCCTCGTCGAAGCCAGAGTGAACGGCCTCGAGCTTCGCGACCGAGGAGTTGACGTAGCCGCCGGTGACCTTCGCCTGCGGCGGGATGATGTTGGGATCGTGACGGCGCCATGACGACACCGTCATGCGTACGCCATTCTTAAGCGCCTCGTCACCGAGGTACGCGCCCCAAGGCCACACTGCGATCGAAACATCAACCGGGTTCTTCTCGGGGTTTACGCCCATCTCGCCGTAACCACGATACGCGATCGGGCGCACGTAACACTCGCGCAGGCGATTGACCTTGATCAGATCGTGAACGGCTTCGGTCAGCTCGTCGATGGAATAAGGGATGTCCATCATGAAGATCTTCCCGGAGCGCTCCATCCGTTCGAGGTGATCGCGCAGACGGAAGACCGCAGGACCGTTCGCCGTTTCGTAGCAGCGGATGCCCTCGAACACACCGGTGCCGTAGTGCAAGGCATGGGTGAGTACGTGAACGGTCGCGTCCTTCCATGCGACGAGCTCGCCGTTCATCCATACCTTGTCGACCGGCTGTATCGGCATCGATCCCCCTTAGCGCTTGTCCCAGTACCGCCCAAAACGAAAGACTACCTATTCCTTGCTGACGATGACCCTTGTGTCGCGGAGGTTCGCCTTGGCAGCGATGCCTTTCATGACCTCCTCGGGGACCTCGTCGTCGAGCGCAAGGCCCATAAGGGCCTCGCCGCCCTCGTTCTGCCGTCCGACCTGCATCGTTGCGATGTTGACCCCTGCCTCACCCAGGAGAGTCCCCACTATCCCGACGATCCCCGGACGGTCTTCGTATCGGAAGAAAGCCATCACTGGAGCGAAGGCCATATCGAGGTCGTAGCCGTAGACGCGGACCAGTCGCTCGGTGTCTTTCTTGCCTACAAGGACGCCCGCGACGGAAACCGACTCGTCTTTGCCCTCCGCGCGAACCTCGATCAGGTTGACGTAGTCCAGAGATTGCGATGACTTCGTCTCCTCGACGGATATCCCCCGCTCCTTCGCCATCAGTGGGGCATTCACGAAGGTGACCGGTTCATGAACGACCGCAGAGAACGCCCCCTTCAAGCCGGACAATGTCAGGGCGCGCGTGTCGTGCTCGGCGACGCCACCGTGGTACTCGAATCGCAGGGACTCGATGCCGGAGCCGGTCAGGGCGACGGCGACGCGACCAAGCCGTTCTGCGAGACGCAGATAAGGGCGGATCGCTTCGGGGATATCCGTACCGACGTCGACGTTCACGGCGAAAGGCACGAACTCACCACGCAGGGCGAGTAGGACCTGCTCGGCGATCGCCAGTCCAGCCTTGTCCTGCGCCTCGGCGGTCGAGGCCCCGAGATGCGGAGTGACTACGACGTTGCTCATCCCGAACAGAGCGTGCTGCGTGACGGGCTCTCCGTCGAAGACATCGACCGCGGCCCCCGCTACCTTGCCGGACTCCAAGGCACGAACGAGTGCAGCTTCATCGATGATGCCCCCGCGCGCGGTGTTCACGACGCGGACCCCGGGACGGATCTCCTCGAACTCCTCGTCCGAGATGATCCCGACGGTCTCAGGCGTTTTGGGGAGATGGACGGTAAGGAAATCGGCTCGGCGGCAGACCTCCGCCACCGTGTCGACGAGGGTCACCCCCATCTGCGCGGCCCGGTTCGGCGCGAT
>JBKJYP010000115.1:0-2708 GCA_046715695.1 Actinomycetota bacterium
TGGCACGAGCGTGAGACCCACGAGATGTTCGGGATCGACTTCCCGGATCATCCACGGCTGGTGAACCTCTACCTGCCGGAGGACTTCGAGGGGCACCCCGGGCTTCGCTCGTTCAGGCTCCCGAGCCGTTCCGTCAAAGACTGGCCCGGAGCGAAAGACCCCGAGGAAGCTGCGGGTGGCGGCCGGTGACGACGTCCGAGAAGGACCTCATGACCACCGAGCAACTCGTCGCCGAGGTTGCCGCGCGCGACATCACCACGGAAGAGATGATCCTCAACGTCGGCCCCCAGCATCCGGCCACCCACGGTGTCTTCAGGTTGTTGGCGACGATCGACGGCGAGCGGTTGGTCGATGCCGAGCCGGTCATCGGTTACATGCACCGCGGTTACGAGAAGCTCGTCGAGTCGAGGGACTTCCGGCAGATCACCAACCTGGTCTCGCGTATGGACTGGCTGTCGGGGATAAACAACGAGCTCCCCTTGGCCCTCGCGGTCGAAGAGCTTATGGAGGTAGAGGTCCCCGAGCGGGCGCAATATCTGCGCGTGATCCTGTGCGAGATGAACCGGATCCTGAACCACCTGATGTTCTTCGCATCGTTCGGGGCCGAGCTGGGCGCCATCACACCGACGTTCTATGCGTTCCGCGAGCGAGAGGACATCCAGTTCGTGATGGAGGCGACCACCGGCGGACGGATGCACTTCGGGTTCTTCCGTCCGGGGGGACTCAAGGAAGACGTTCCCAAAGGTTTCTACGCGAACGCTCTGGCCGCGGTGCGCCAGGTCATCAAGCGACTGCCCGACTACGAGAACCTGCTGGTCGGCAACGAGATCTTCAAAGCCCGCACGATCGGGATCGGCGTGTTGGACAAAGAGGTCGCCTACAACTACGGGATCTCAGGTCCGATCGCGCGTGGGTCGGGCATCGACTTCGACGTCCGCAAGGACGAGCCGTACCTCGTTTACGACAAGTTCGATTTCGACGTGCACTCGGCCCCCAACGGGGACTGCTTCGACCGCTTCTGGGTGCTCGTCCACGAGGTCGTCGAGTCCGCCAAGATCGTCGAGCAGGCGATCGAGGGCATCCCGTCTGGGCCCATCATGGGCAAGGTGCCCCGCGTCATCCAAGCACCGCCCGGTGAGGTCTACATCCGCACCGAGAACCCTCTCGGTGAGCTCGGCATGTACCTCGTCTCCGACGGTGACCGCAAGCCCTACCGGTTGAAGATCCGCACGCCGTCGTACTCCAATGTCTCGGCCCTGCCTCATGTCCTCAGGGGAACCTTGGTGGCCGACATGATCGCGATCCTCGGCAGCTTCTTCTTCGTCCTCGGGGATATCGATCGGTGAACCTTCCCGAGATAACGCTCACCGCGTGGCAGATCCTGGCCGTCAAGGTCGGGATCGTCCTCATGATCTTCCCGCTGGCGGGGATCGTGGGCGGCTATGCCGAGCACAAGATCATGGCCCACATGCAGCATCGCTTGGGCCCCATGTACCCGGGTGGCTTCCACGGTTGGGCGACGACGATCGCCGACACGGTCAAGTTCATCTACAAGGAAGACATCGTGCCCGCGGCCGCCGACCAACGGGTGTTCAGGATGGCACCGGCCGTGATCCTGGCGCCGGTGATCATGACGTACCTCGTCATCCCAGTGGATCGCACGCTGATCATCGAGGACCTGGATGTCGGGGTGTTCTATCTCCTGGCGATCTCGTCCGTATCGGTTATCGGTGTGCTCATGGCAGGTTGGTCCAGCGCAAACAAGTACGCCCTGATCGGTGCCCTTCGCGCCGCGGCACAGCTGATCGCTTACGAGCTCCCGATCGTCTTGTCGGTCGCGTCCATCGTCATGCTCGCCGGCAGCTTGTCTCTCGTCGGGATCGTGGAAGCGCAAGACGTGCCCTTCGTCATCTGGCCACCGGGCATCGGGTTGATCGCGTTCCTGATCTTCCTCATGGGTTCCGTCGCCGAGATGACCCGGCCGCCTTTCGACATGCCGGTCGCGGAGTCCGAGATCATCACCGGGCCGTTCACGGAGTACTCGGGCATCCGCTTCATGCTCTGCTACCTCGGCGCGGAGATGGGTCACATCGTTGCCTTCGCCGGCGTCGCGGCCACTCTGTTCCTCGGCGGCTACCGCTCGCCGATCCCGTGGGGACCACTCGAGCAGGTACCGGGGATCATCTGGTTCTTGCTGAAGACCTTCTTCATGATCTTCCTGTTCATGTGGATCCGCCCGACCTTCCCCCGCCTGCGTGAAGACCAGCTGCAGAAGTTCGCGTGGAAGGTCCTCATCCCGGTCTCACTGGGATTGATCCTCTGGGCAGGCGCGTGGGTGCTGTACGCGCCCGAAGGGATCAAGTAGCGATGGCCATCGACGAGACAAACGTGGATCCGAGGCTAGCTAAGGCGCGCAAGCAAGGGTTCGGCTTGGGGTTGCTCAAGGGCCTTCGGGTGACCCTGAAGCACATGTTCAGCCACAACGTGGTCATCCAGTACCCAGACGTCAAGCAAGACCTGTCCCCGCGCACCAGGGGCGTCATCGCCCTCAAGGAAGAGAACTGCACCGTGTGCATGCTCTGCGGTCGGGAGTGTCCCGACTGGTGCATCTACATCGACTCGCACAAGGAGACGTTGCCGCCGAAGCGCGAGGGCGGACGACCGCGCAAGCGCAACGTCCTCGATCGTTTCGCCATCGACTACGCGCT
>JBKJYP010000116.1:0-7417 GCA_046715695.1 Actinomycetota bacterium
ATATTGGCGCGTTCTGATCAAGTCGGCGCTAGGTTTGCTTGATTTTTCGCGTTCCTCATCTACCCTGAACGATTCCGACCAGGCTTCTGAAGGACGCGGACGATGACCAGGCACCTCCCCAGGGCGCTCCCAGGCGCGCTCGCACTCATACTTCTGCTCGGCGTCTTCGCCGAGACTGGGGACGCGCGTCACCGCAAGAACAGGAAGCACCGGAAGAGGATCGTCTACAAGGAAACCTCCCGAGAGCTCGCCCAGGGCGTCGTCCTGACGCAGATAACGGACCCCAAGGGACCCTGGCGCGTGAAGGTCATCGCGATCGACCCCACAGCACCTTCCACGATCGACGTTGCTCTCGCCACGGATGAATTGCCGGGGCTCGAGACCACTTCGTCGATGGCCCGGCGCCACGGCGCGATCGCCGCCATCAACGGCGACTACGCCACGAGCAGCGGCCGCCCGGTCTTCGCATTCGCCGAGGACGGCGAGCTGGCGCAGACGGCTCTTTTGTGGGGACGGAACTTCTCGACGGATGTGGGAGAGACCCGGAGCTTCATCGGGCATCCGCCCGATTTCTCCGCCTGGGCCCACGAGGCCGACGTCAATGAGACTTACCCGGTCAACATCGTCAACGACGGCGTCCCCGAGCTGCACCAGATGGCGCGTTACTCGGCCTTCGGGAGCTGGGAGGAACGCCCCATCCACAACGCGTGTAACGCCCGTTTGCTACCGACGGGGTCACCACGCCGGCTTCCCGGCACCGGCGGGATCGAGTCCTCGCACGTAGTGGACAAGGTCGTGTGTCGCGGGTCCCTCTATCCCAAGGGTGGATCGGTCATCTCGGCCCAGATGGGGGGCCGCTACTCCTTCCAGATCGGCGCGATGACCCCCGGCGAGATCGTGAGCTTGGGCTGGACGCTCGGGTGGCCCAATGTGGCCGACACGATCGGCGGCAACCCGACGCTGATCGAGAACGGGCAGATCATCAGCGGGAACGTCTACGGGTCGGGCGGGTTCTTCGGTCGTGCGCCGCGCACCGCGGTTGCGAGTACCGCCGACGGAAAGATCCTCTTCTTCGTCGTCGATGGGAGGCGCAAGCGCTACAGCGTTGGGATGACTCCCTCCGAAGAGGCCAAGTATCTGATGAAGTTCGGCGCGACCTGGGCTCTGAACCTCGATGGCGGCGGCTCCACCACGATGTGGGCCGGAGGCAAGATCCTCAACCGTCCCTCTTCGGATTACGAGCGCGGCGTGTCTTCGGCGCTGCTGCTCCTCCCCGGCGCGGATCCGGGCGAGCGATGGGACGAGTCCCCGCCGGATCCCGTGCTCCTGCCTACCGAAGCGCCGTCCCTGCTGCCCGAATCCGATGCCCTCAACTCGTCCGCGTGGTTCGACGAGATCTCGACCGACCCGGCTTCCACGGGCGGGATGCTGGCGGCATTCAGCGACGGCGCCTGGTTGCCTCGTGGGTTGAGGGCGATGCTGGATAGATTCCGCAGTAGATGAGGACTGCGTTCGTCACCGGGGGAGGCTCGGGACTCGGGCGCGCCATCGCCCAGAGACTCTCCACGGATGGTTTCCGCGTCCTCGTCACCGACATCGACCTGGGATCGGCATCGGTCGTGGCGAAAGAGATCGGTAACGACGCCGAGGGGATCCTCTGCGACGTGGCCGACCTCGGATCGGTGCGTAACGCGGCCGAGCTCGCCGCACAGAGCGGCGGCATCGACCTACTCGTCAACAACGCCGGCTTCGACAACCCGGAATTCTTCCTCCAGACAGATCCTTCGTCTTGGAAGAAGTTGCTTGACGTCAACCTCGTGGGGGTTCTGAACTGCACGTACCTCATCGCCCCGATGATCGCCGAGCGAGCGAGCGAGAGCGGCTACGGCCGGATCGTCAACATCGCATCCGATGCGGGCAGGGTCGGCTCGATGGGTGAAGCCGTTTACTCCGCGGCCAAAGGGGGCGTGATCGCCTTCTCTAAATCGATGGCGCGAGAGCTGGCACGTGACCGCATCACCGTCAACGCTGTTTGCCCCGGCCCGGCGGATACGCCCATGACGGACCGGATCAAGGAGAGCTCTCCCCTGGGGCAGAAGATGATGGGGCAGCTCGTCGCGAACACTCCTCTGCGCCGCTTGGTGGATGCAGGAGAGGTCGCCGCCGCGGTTTCCTACTTCGCTTCCGACGATGCTGCGATCGTCACCGGTCAGTCGCTGAGCTTAAGCGGCGGCCTCACGATGGCCTGAGCGGGATTCGAATACAAGCCCTGCGATACAGATGGTTATCGCTCCCAGGAGCATGACCAACCCCAGCCCCCGAACCGCCATCGCGATCTCGTCGGCCTTGTCGAGCATGTCGAACTCTCCGGGGCCGAGCAGGAAGGCCCAGTCGTGGTGGCCGCCGATCAGAGGTAATGCCTGGTACGGCGCATCGGCGATGTAGACGCTCGCGTTCTGCATGGACGACGCCGTCCAAGCAAGGCAGAAGATGCCTCCGAGCATGTCTCCCCTGAATACCGCGAAGTAGATGGTCAGTCCCCACGGGACAAGTACCTGGTTCATCGAGCCGGCGATCGCGGAGAACCATTCCGGAACCGGAAGGAAGTAAGTGATGAAGTGCCCCAACTCGTGAAAGCCCAGGTCGGCGAAAGCGATCAGTGGGACCTGTGTGTTCTTCACGAAGGCGTAGTAGCCGAAGAACGCGCACGCGGCCAAACCGGCCCCGTACTTCAGGTTGGCGTTATCCGGGTGCACCTATCCGACCGCTCGCCGAGCCGACCGGTCCATTCAGCGCGAGTCCGCGCGACCCGATCGTCCTTGGTACTCGCGGCCCCCGGCGGGGAAACGGAGAGACAAGCGCCATGCGTCTTCGGTCCGGAACCTGTCCCTGTAGTCGTACATCCCGAGACGGCGGCCTTGGGATCGTCCGGCTCTGAGCCACAGGGAAGGGGAGCCCGAGGCGCGTTCTTCCTCCACCCATCTCTCGAGCGAGGCCTCGATGATGGAGCGCTCCTCCTCGGTGGGCTCGCCGGTGATGGAGACGATCTCGAGCTTGGGCCGTCGCTGAGGCTCCGGGTAGCTCACAGGGGAACGTTGCCGTGCTTGCGCTGGGGGATCGTCTCCCTCTTGGAGCGAAGCATCTCGAGAGCAGCCACGAGCTTCCGGCGGGTCTCCGAGGGCTCGATGATGTCGTCGACATATCCGCGCTCGGCCGCGATGTAAGGGTTCGAGAACCGTTCCGTGTAATCGGAGATCAGCTCCGCTCGCTTGCCTTCGGGCTCGGCAGCTCCGGCGATCTCTTTGCGGTGGATGATGTTCACCGCTCCCTCGGCCCCCATCACGGCGATCTCGGCCGACGGCCAGGCGTAGGAGATGTCGGAACGGATGTGTTTCGAGTTCATGACGACATACGCGCCTCCGTAGGCCTTGCGCGTGATGACCGTGAGGCGGGGGACCGTTGCCTCGCTGAACGCGTAGAGGAGCTTGGCGCCGTGCCGGATGATCCCGCCGTATTCCTGCTCCGTGCCGGGCAGGAACCCCGGCACATCGACGAATGTCACCAGCGGGATGTTGAAGGCGTCGCAGAAGCGAACGAACCTAGCGGCTTTCGTCGCCGAGGTGATGTCCAAGCAACCGGCAAGGACCTGGGGTTGGTTGGCAACGACCCCGACCGGGTGGCCTGCTAGTCGCGAGAAGCCGCACAGGATGTTCCCAGCCCAATGCCGGTGCACCTCGAAGAACTCGCCGTCGTCGAAGACCGAGGAGATGATCGAGTGCATGTCGTAAGGCTTGTTCGAAGAGTCGGGCATGATCGCCTCGATGTCGTCGCAACTGCGCGCCGGATCGTCACTGGGTGGGAAGTACGGAGGCGATTCGAAGTTGTTCGAAGGCAGGAACGACATCAGGTAGCGGATCTGCGCCAATGTGTCGCGATCGTCGGAGCCGACGAAGTGAGCCACCCCCGACCGAGACGCATGCGACATGGCGCCGCCCAGCTCTTCCTGGGTCACTTCCTCGCCGGTGACGGCCCTGATGACCTCGGGGCCGGTGATGAACATGTGTGAGGTGCCCTCGACCATGAAAGTGAAGTCGGTCATGGCGGGCGAGTACACGGCCCCCCCGGCGCACGGCCCCATGATCGCGGAGATCTGCGGGATCACACCCGAGCTGCGGACGTTGCGGTCGAAGATGTAGCCGTAGCCGGCGAGTGAAGCGGCACCTTCCTGGATCCGGGCGCCGCCGGAGTCATTGAGCCCGATGACCGGGGCTCCGGTCTCGAGTGCGAGATCCATGATCTTGCACACCTTCTCGCCCATGACTTCCCCAAGGGATCCGCCGAAGACGGTGAAGTCCTGGGAGAAGACGAAGACCTTCCGGCCCCCGATCGTGCCCCAGCCGGTGACGACCGCGTCCGAATAGGGGCGCTTGTCCTCGACCCCGAATCCGTGAGAACGGTGACGAACGAGCATGTCGGTCTCGCTGAAGGAGCTTGGATCGAGCAATTCTTCGATCCGCTCCCGGGCGGTCAATTTGCCCTTTTCGTGCTGTTTGGCGACCGCGGCCTCGCCGCCGCCCCCTGCGGCAGACTCCTTGCGCTGCTTGAGGTCTTCTATCTGAGCGTCTAGGGGGGTATCTACCCCCTTTTCAGGCATGGTCACGCCGGGAGCATATTTCCTGGTGGATGGGAGGTTTGGGCCCCCCTGGGTAGAACCAAACATCCATGCGACATCTCCGGGACCTCAAAGTGGTCCGGGAACTCGGCGAGCTGCGCCGGTCTCTGACCGGCCCGACCGACGAGGATCCCATCGACCGTAGCGGCTACGAGCTGGCTCTCTCGACGCGCCGTTTCTCGAAGAGGGCCAAAGCGGTCGTAGACGACAAGCTGGCTTTCTCCGCCACGCTGATGCGTGCCGGCGAGGTCGAAGCGGCCAGCCGCCTCCTCAAAGAGGTCCAGCAGGAAGTAAGCGACGAGCGCGCCGTCCTCATGGAGAAGGTCCACGAGGTCAAGATCGCCCAGCTCGAGCGGCGAGCGCGCATGACGCGCATGCGTCTCGCTCGCACCCTTGCGGTCGCCGTTCTTGGTTCGACCGTGATGGCGTTCTCTGCGATCGGGATGTCGGTCGCCAGCTTCATCGCCGACGGCGACAACCCCACACCCCGCGATTCTCGCCCCGCCGGCAACTTGGTTGCGGAGCAAGCCGCCGACGACGCGCGTGAAAAGCGTGTGTCCGAGGGCAAGGCCACGGTTCACGGCGGCATCAAGAGCATCCGCATCAACGGCAAAGACGTCATCCTCAGCAAGAGCGACATGAAGCTCGTCGCGCAGTTCGCGAACGGCGCGATCTCTAGGGTGTCGGTGGAGGAGATCCTCCAGCTGCTCCCCAACGACCTCGCTCAAGTGATCCGTGAGTCTGCATCGAGGGCCGAGAAGCCTGCCGAAGAGATCGCCGACGTCCTCCTCAGGGCGATGGCGAAGAACCGCAAGCACAAGGACAAGGAAGAGGATGCGGCCGCTTCAGCCCCGGCCGAGCCTTCGCCGGAGCCTTCCGAGTCGCCATCTCCGAGCCCGTCGCCCGAGCCCGAGCCGACCCCAACCTCGACCGACGAGGGGGGCTCTGGAGGGAACAACAACAAGAAGGAGAACGACGACAACAGCAACACGGGGACCGGCAGTGGCACCTCAGATTCAGAGAGTCCGCTCGGTGGACTGACCGGCGACGACGAGGAAGACGGCGGTAACTAAGCCTCTTCGGTGAAGATCGCGTCTCCTCCGAGACGTCCGATCAACCCTTGCTCCACCAACCTCACGGCCCCATCCCCAGCTTCGACGCGTCCGATCCGAGACGACGGATAGCCCGCCCCTTCGAGGGCATCCGATGTCGCGGCGGCATCCTCGTCGGCGACGACGAAGACGAACCCGATACCCATGTTGAAAACGGAATACATCTCCGCCTCTCCCACGCGTCCCCGGCTGCGGATCAATCCGAATATCGGCGGGACGGCCGGCAGATGATCGATGACATGGTCGATGCCGCCGCCTATGCGACAGAGGTTCGCGAGACCGTCTCCGGTGATGTGAGCCATCCCGTGTGGGACGACGCCCTTCTCTCGGACTGCGTTCGTTGCACGGACGTAGAGCGTTGTCGGCTCGAGAAGTTCTTCTCCGAGGCTCCGACCGAGCTCGGGCACTACCTCCTCTAGCCTCATCCCCGCGTCTTCGAGCAGCACTTTGCGCGCGAGCGTGAGTCCGTTGGAGTGGATCCCGGATGAGGCCAGGCCGATCAAGGCATCGCCGGGCTCGATCGTTTCCCCGAGGCAGAGATCCCCCTGGTGCAACAGGCCGACGGCCGCACCCACCAGGTCGAAGGCCGTGTCGTCTCCGGGCCCTCCGATGATCCCTGGTAGCTGGGCAAGCTCGCCACCGGGGATCGATACCTCCGCTTCCTTGGCGGCGGCTCCCAGCCCGGCCAGTATCTGCTCGGCAGCGGCGGGATCCAGCTTGCTCACGCCCAGGTAATCGACCATCGCCAGAGGCCGGGCCCCCACACAGATCAGGTCGTTGACGTTCATCGCCATGCAGTCGAACCCGATGGTCTCGTACCGGCCCAGTGCGGCGGCGATCGCGGTCTTCGATCCCACACCGTCGGTGCATATGGCGAGTGAGAGGTCATCGGTCAGACGGATCACGGCTGCGTAGTGCCCGAAGGTCGTGATGACTTCACCTTCGGGCATGAAGGAGAAGGTGGGGGCGAGGTGGCGCACCACGGCCGAGAGTGCCGCGCTTTGGTCGCCTACGCCCGCCTCTTCATAGCTGCCCATCGACGTTGAAGTTATCAGGGGGCCTCGGCAACAAGCGGTTCTGAGTGCCGCATCCGGATCACCGGGATCAGTGCGAGGAACGCGGGAGTTGCTCCCAAGAGGAAGGCCAGTCGGAACGATGTTGCTTCGGCAAGCGTGCCCATCGCTATCGGGGCGGTGAGGTACCCGAGGTCCCCGGCCATCTGGTTCACCCCCACCGCCGCCCCGGATCCACCTTTGGGGATCGAGTCGGCGAGGAGTCCCCCCGATGCAGCGCTGCTCGCCGCGATCCCGGCCCCGGCCGCCATCATCAGGACGTAATAGGCCCAAGCGTTCCCGGAGTCGATCAACGCGAAGCAAGCAACGGCACCGCCCGTGAGGGCCAAAGAGGGGATGAGAACCGCCCGGCGGCCCCATCGGTCGGCGGCGCGACCGGCAACGACCAGCGATATCAACTCTCCGATCGCGAGCATCGTTACGGCGAGGCCGACCTGATCCGCGGAGAAGGACAGCTTGTCGCTCGCGAAGACGGGACCGAGCGTCTGGGCCGGGCCGGAGATGGTCCACCAGCCCACGGCCGTGACTAGTAGAGCCGCAACGTAACGGCGATCCTTGAA
>JBKJYP010000117.1:0-5002 GCA_046715695.1 Actinomycetota bacterium
ATATTGGCGCGTTCTGATCAAGTCGGCGCACCCTGTCGGGCGAGTGCCTCCACGGTCTCGCGCGCCCGGGAGTAGATCTCCTGTGCTTCTTCAGGTGAGCTTCCGATGGCGGTCATGCCAACCTGACCGGCGGCCGCGATCGCGCTGATCATGTGCCAGACGACGCCTTTCTCGGCGCCGTGGTCCCAGCCGGTGCCGGCTTCCGTCGCCAGGTCGATGATGTCGTCGGGGGTGAGTCGTGCGAAAGCTTCGTCTTCGAGGTGATCGGTTGCGATGTAGTAGCGCTCGGCCCCCGAGGCCGTCTCAAACCGCGCCGTCGTCTCGTCGTACTCGCCCTCGGTCAGGAACTGCAGAGTGAGGAAGGGATGCGTCGTGCCACCTTTGCGGAGGTTGATCTCGATCGCATAGGGATCCCATGGCTCTCCTGGGCCCTTCGAGACAACGACGAAGTCCACGGCGAAGCGGCCGATGACGCCTTCCTGCGCCAGCCGGCGCCCGACCTTCATCGCTTCGACCGAGATCTCTCGCGCATAGGCCGCGTCCGCCGGGAACCGCGCTCCCAAGAACTGTTGACCGGTGCTTCCTCCGAGGACCTGGTCGTGGGTCGACAGGAGTTCGACATCGCCCACCGGCGTCACGCGCATCTGCACGCTTGGGCTCCGGAACTCGGCGCCTTGCAGGCGCTCTTCCACGATCCCGCCTTCCTCCGCCAGTGTCTCGAAGTAGCGCCGGCTGTTCTTCTCCCGACTCTCGAGCTCGATGTCTTCGATGCACTTGAGGAGCGCCTCTCCGGTCAAGCGGATGCGCCCGTTCCCATAACCGCTCACGCCGTGATTCAGTTTGACCACGAACTCCTTGACCTGGGCATCGGCCTCGGTGATACGGGTGATCGCGGCTTCGATGCCTTCGATCGAGTGGACGTGCTCGAACCCGCGCGGGTGAGGCACGCCCTCGTCCTGGAAGATCGTGCGCGATCCGCTCTTGCTCCCGAGGATGGCCGTTGCGGGGCTCGTCCCATACATCGGGATCCCGAGTTGGACCGTGAGCTCACGCTCGAGGTCGGTCGTGTTGAAAGGAACGAGGTGAGTGCGCTCGATGTCGGGGATCTGTCCCTTGATGCGCTGGAGCGTTCGAGGTCGATCGAGGATCTTCTGACTGAGCGGCACCCGTGATGAGTCACCGATCGAGATCATCTGCAGGCGTTGTCGCGTCTCGGCCGAGTCGAGGTCCGGTACGAGGCCCAGGTAGTAATCGACGATCCGCGCGTAGACGGGCATAGAGGTGAGGTAGATGACGCGTGCCCGAGGTTGACGCAGGAGCAACAGCAGGAAGAGGAACCGCTCTTCGTACGCGGGGATCATCGGGGTCAGGTCCGGGGGGACCTCGACGGAGAGCGAGGGCACGACGACCATCGTCTTCTCTTCCTCACTCGGGGAGCCGATCGTCGGCCACTGCATGACGAGCTTCTCCTGCAAGGCGGTGAAGGTCGTTCGGATCGGATCAGACATGAGCGGATTATGGCTACGATCGTCCGTTCTCACCACTTCTGACGACCCGAAGGAGCCAGATCATGGAGATCTCCGCATCCGCCCGAGAGGTCTTGACCTCCGCCTTGCCGGCACACGTAGCGACGCTCGACCCCGATGGCACTCCTCACGTGAGCATCGCCTGGGTCGGCATCGAGGATGGGGAGATCGTGTTCGGCACCGTCCAGGATCAACGGAAGCTGCGCAACCTGCGCAGGGACCCGAGGGTCACGGTCTCCGTGCTGACCCCGAATAAGAACCCGATGGGACTCGATGAGTACCTCGTCGTCTACGGAGAAGCTCGGGTCACCGAAGGAGGTGCCCCCAAGTTGCTCAACGAGCTGGCGCAGGTCTACATGGGCCCGGGCGCTGAGTTCCCTCCTCCCGGGGTCCCGGAAGGCTTCGTGACCCGCATCACTCCGCTCCGGTTCGCCGGCCTCGGTCCCTGGACGGCGGGGGAGTAGGCGTCACCGGTTAGCTAGAAGGCCCTCTTCTTGCGGGCCTTCATGCTGGAACGGCGTCCCTTCGAGGAGAACACGGTCGTGGGAGCGGCCAAGGTCAATCCCTGGGCTTCGAATTCGCTTCCGAGCTTGAGCTCCTTAGCGATGTTGCTGACATCTCGGTTCTGGAGGGGCGCAACGAAGGTGACGCCCGAGCCGGTTCGGCCGGCACGTGCGGTCCGTCCGACGCGGTGCACGTAGTCCTTGTGGTCTTGGGGAGGGTCGTAATTGATCACGTGCGTGATGCCGTCGAGGTCGAGCCCGCGAGCAGCGACGTCGGTCGCCACCAGGACGTCGATCTTCCCCTCGGTGAACTGATCGAGGGTGCGCTGCCTCAGGGCTTGGGTCATGTCGCCGTGCAGCGCTCCCGTGTTGATCTTGCGGCCGGCGAGCTTGTTGGACAACCGGTCGGCGCCCCGTTTCGTGCGCACGAAGATCAGAGCCAAGCCCCTCTCCTCATCGAGGACCTCGATGAGCTTGTCGAGTTTGTGGTGCTCGTCGACCGGGATGAACCGGTGATCGGCTTCTTCCACAGTGGGCCGTCCGTCCTCGACCTCGTGCAGGACAGCGTCCCTCGTGTAAGCGCGGGCCAGGTGCCCCACATGTCCATCGAGGGTCGCCGAGAAGAACATGGTCTGTCGCTCGGCAGTCAGATGATCGACGATGCGATCGACCTGTGGTTGGAAGCCCATGTCGAGCATCCGGTCTGCCTCGTCGAGAACGAGGATCGAGATGTTCTTGAGCGAGAGCATCCTGCGGTTGACGAGATCGGTAAGCCGGCCCGGTGTAGCGATCACGATGTGCGCTTTGGCGGCCTTCTCCGCTTGGCGTGCGAGCGGGACTCCTCCGAAAACGGCAGCGACCCGGATGTCGCGCGCGTGGGCGGCGATCCGTATCTCCTCGGTGACCTGTACGGCGAGCTCACGGGTCGGTACGAGGATCAACGCCATCGGCGGCTTCGCGCCGGGATCGATGCGTTCGATGATCGGGATCCCGAAGGCGAGAGTCTTGCCCGAACCTGTGCGGGAGCGAGCGAGCACGTCTTTGCCCGCCAGGGCATCGGGGAGGACGAGGTTCTGGATCTTGAACGGCTCGGCGATGCCTCGACGTTCCAGTGCTTCAACGACCGGCGCGGATACGCCGTGTTCGGCGAAGGTAGCCATTTGGTTCAACCCTTTCGAACGGGAGAGATCTGTCCCGTAGCCTCTGAAAGGAGAACCGTAGGAAGATCTCACGGCTGACGCCTTGCCAGCCTGAGTGAGCTATCTCTTACAACTTCTTACAACCTGAAGCCTAACAGGGTATTCCGCGCTTTTCGCGAACTTCCTTCAGCATGGCGTTGTTTCCATTTAGCTATCGGATACCGATACCAGGATGGAAACATCAACTAGGTCATCCCTGAGGAACAGGGGGCATCCTGATCGGCGGGTTGGTCCCTCCTCCGTCTCCAGAGCGCCAGGCCGGCGAGTAACGAAGCACTCCCCGCCGAGAACAGGGAGAGCCGCTGATCGGGAGCCGGCTCCTGGGCGAGCTCCTTCTTCAGTCGCACGAGCTCGGCTTCCAGGGCGTCGAGGTCGTCCGAAACGTCCCTCCTATATCCACCCTCGAGGTCGAGGCCCTCACGGATCTGCTTCCGCAACTTCCAATCCCCGCGAGCAGAGCGAGAGCTCATGCGATAGGTGAGCGACGAGATCTCGTTCATGCGGTCCGTTAGGTAGAGGCGTTCATCGTGCTCGTTGGCGATGATCTCTACAGGGATCGAGCTCAGATACCCGATCGATCGGTTGCAACCGATGTTGCAGATGGTTACGTAATAGGAGCCCGTGTCGACCTGAGGAACCGTGAAGTTGGCATGGCCCGTCTGGTTCTTCTCCTCCGTCTGAAGTTGACCGACGAGGATCGCCAAGGGATCGGTGTCGGCCGGTTCCTCGAGATTCTTGCCGGGACGCAGGTACATGTTGAACGGACCATCCTCTGGTCCGGTTCCAGGTTCCCGATGCTTGTTCGACCAGAGCCCGTATCCGATCCCCGTCGCCAACTCACCCGGCATGTAATAGGGCTGGTCCCAGTCGAGCGTTGGCCCATCGCCGCAACCGTCTCCGTCGGAAGCGCATGCGATCGCCGGTCCGGCATCCATGGCAACGATCATCGATGACGCGACGATCAGTAGTAGAGCTACAGCCTTCACGCCAGGCTCCCGCGAGCGAATGCACCGAGGAGTCTCTCGACACCTTCGACCGTCCAAGAGCCGAGCACCGAACCCGAGGCTGACACCCGAGCGACAGAATCGGAACCGGCAATGAAGATGGTGTTCTTATCGGCCTGGAGACCGACCACGTTCCACCCTGCCTGCCACCTCCCGAGCGTGCTCATGTCTGAAGGATCGAGCATGGTGACCGTCGACCCTGAACCCAGATATAGGGGTCCTTCAAGACCGATCGCTGCGAATGTGTCGTTGTCGGGAGCGGCTTCTGGGATGCGGTCGCTGGATAGCACTTTGAGACCCCTGGGGTCGATCGTCGCTACCGCTCCATTCGCGGCGTCGGTGACATAGAGACGTTTCCCCGACGGCGAGAGGGCCATGGCCGAAGCGGTGGCGTCGCCGGAACCGAACGGCATCGGGAGATCGATGCAATGTGCCCATCGATCCTTCAAGTCGAGGACGTGAACGAAGGCATGAACCATCCCGGGCTTGTGGGATTGCGGACGGCCATGCGCGTAGTTGGCTCCTTGCTTCGTGTACAGCGTGTAGAGCTGCGAGCCGTCGGGGGAGAGGATCTGCATGCGTCCGGTACCGCGCATGACGCCGGGAGCTGCGAGCTTCAGGCGTGCGATCGGCGAGACTTTCCCGGTAGCCAGGTTCAGTCGACGAACGCTGTAGTGGGTGGGCGCCAAAGCAGGCATGTACTCGATGAGGAAGAGCGTTCGATCGTCAACCGAGAAGGCTTCAGGCTGGAAGTTGCCCGCGAGATCGAA
>JBKJYP010000118.1:0-8717 GCA_046715695.1 Actinomycetota bacterium
ACCCTGGGCCGTCCCGATCGGCGCCCGGCCCCCCGATGCCCTCGACAGAAGTGGGAAGATAGGCAGATGAGGCTCCCGGCGGCCCTCGCTCTATCGATCATCCTGCTCGCCTCCCCGAGCACCTCCCTCGCCGAACCCAAGAAGCCCCGCTGCACCAGCGAGAAAGTGGCCGGGCTGTTGCGGGAGTTCATCGACGAGTTCAACGAAGGCGACACGGAACGCTTAGACCAGATCTTCGCCCCAGATGACGAGTTCGGCATGTACCGCGTCGCGGTTGAACGAGAGGCGAACCCCGGGGGCCTATCGCTCGGACCGATGCCGGCCGCAGATCGGTCGAGCCTTATGGCCTATTTCGAGACGCGTCACGAGAAAGGAGATCTGTTCAGTTCCCTCTTACTCGACGGGCCCGATCGGTTGCCCAATTACGAGGGCCGCAGATTCGGATTCGGCCTCAAGGTCCACCGTGAAACGTCTGACTCGATGCCACGATCGAGAAGCGGCTGGTTCGAGGGCAAGGGTGGCGCGGACTGTCGGTACATCTACGCCTGGAACAAGACTCGGGTCATCCTGCAGTAGACGTTGCGATCAGTTTCTCTAAGGCTTCGGTCGCCGCTCCCGAGTCGATCGCGGCGCGCGCCGCTTCGCATCCCGATGCCAGGTCATCCGCTTTGCCCGCCGCGATCAGTCCGGCAGCGGCGTTCAGGATAACGACATCGAGCTTCGGTCCTTTTCTCCCGGCCAGGACGTCGCGCACCATCTTTGCGTTCTGGTCCGCGTCTCCACCGGCCAGCGCATCTGCCTCCGCGGGCTCGAAGCCGAGGTCCGAAGGATCGACCGTCCAGCGGCTCACATCCCCGTCGTTCAGATCGATGACTTCCGACGGGCCTGAAGTGGAGAGTTCGTCCAATCCACCGGCTCCATGGAAGGCAAGAACGCGCACGCTTCCCAGCTCCGCGAGCGCTCCGACCATCGGCTCCAACATCCGGGGGTCGCTGACACCCAACAACTGACGCGTCGCTCCGGCCGGGTTGGTCAGAGGGCCGAGGAAGTTGAAGATCGTGGCGACGCCCAACTCGCGCCTCGGCGCGCCCGCGTGACGCATCGCGGGATGGAAGACGGGAGCGAAGCAGAAGCCGATGCCTGCCTCCTCGATACAGCGCGCTACACCATCCGGCGCGAGATCGATCTTGACCCCCAATGCTTCGAGGACGTCCGCCGAACCGCAGCGAGAGGATGCAGCGCGGTTCCCATGCTTGGCAACGCGTGCCCCCGCGCCTGCACACACGATCGCCGCGGCCGTCGACACGTTGAAGGTGCCCGCCCGGTCACCACCCGTCCCGCACGTATCCAAGAGGTCGCCACCGGCTTCGACCTTCGCCGAGAAGGCACGCATCGTCTTGACGAGACCCACGACCTCTTCGGTCGTTTCGCCCTTGGCCCTCAACGCGACCACGAACCCCGCGATCTGCGCCGGCGTCGCCGCGCCGTCCATGATCTCTTGCATGCAGGACGCCGCTTCCTCGGCCGTCAGGTCTTCCCGCCGCAGCAGCTTCGCCAGCACCGGCGCCCACGAGAACGCCTCGGTCATGACAGCAACCTGGCGAAGGCCGCGGCATAGGCGACGGCCCCTTCGCCCAGCTCTCTGATATCGATCGACTCCCGCGCGGTATGGGCGAGGGCTATCTCCCCGGGTCCCCAGACCACGACGTCGGCGCCGGCAGCAGCGAAGAACCGGGCATCCGAAGCGCCCCTGAATCCGATCGTCTGTTCGGGAGCGGACAGGACCTCCGCTGAGACCGCAGATGTCACCTGGGTGACACTTGCCCCTTCCGCAACCTCGAAAGGCTGGGCGAAGAACGGAAGCTCTATCTCCGCCTCGAGGTCGGGATACCTCTTCTGAGCCAGGTGGACGGCCTCATGGATGGAGGCGAGCACTGAGTCGGGGCTCTCGCCTGGGATCGTTCGCCGATCGACCTCGATCACGCATAAGTCCGGGACCATGTTGACCTTTTGCCCCCCTTGGATGGTTCCGACGTTCAGGGTCGGGCGACCGAGAAGGGGATGGTGGATGGCGGGGAGTGTGTCCTCGAGGCGATCGATCAGCTCCGCCATATGCCTGATCGCGTTGATGCCACGCTCGGGCGCCGACCCATGTGCGGCCACACCGTTGCACTTGATCCTCAACCAAGCCGCGCCCCGCTGAGCTCGCACCACCTTCAGGCTCGTGGGCTCTCCGACGATGCAGGTCTCGGTGGACACCAGTCCTTGCTCGATCAGGAAGGCCGCTCCTTTGAACCCCATCGCCTCCTCGTCGGCAACCAGCGCCAGCTCGAGCGTCCCTCTCAGGTTGGAGGCGCTCGCCGTCAGAGCGGCGACGGCCTCGATCGAAGCTGCGACCGGGCCCTTCGCATCCGAGCTTCCCCGCCCGTGGAGGCGCCCGTCCAACTGCTCGGCACCGAAGGGATCCATCCCCCACAGCGCCCGGTCTCCGGCGGGCACGACATCGATATGAGAGCAGTAGGTAAGCACAGGCCCGTCGCCGAAACGCCATCGGGCGATCACATTGGGGCGCCCGGGTTCGGCCTCGTGGAGTGACACCTCGCCGCCGAGGTCGCGACACCACCCCGCCACGAGACCCGCCGCCTCGGCCTCGAGCCCCGGAGGGTTCTCCGAAGCCACCTGAACGAGCTTGGTCAGCCTGGAAACGACCCGGTCCCGATCGACCCGAGCGCGGAAATCCGTGACCACGGCCCCCGTATCCTGCGACACTAGTAGCCGTGACTCGCTATCAGCTGTTCCTCACCGCGGTCTTGATCCTCTGGCCCCTCGTCATAACGGGGATGCTCTTCCTCATGAGCCGGATCGAGAGATACGTCGCGATCTCGGAGGCCGAGAGCCCCCAGGAGGCCGGGCTCGAGCCCGTGCGTGGGGATACCGGGGACAAAGAGGTTCGTATCGTCTTCGGTGACCAGGTGGTTACGAGCCCACCCACCGGCCACTAAAAAAGAGGTCCTCACAGGGTCGCCACGCACTCGATCTCGATCTTCGCTCCTTTAGGTAGGGCGACGACTGCGATAGCTGCTCGGGCGGGGGGCTCATCCCCTACGAACTCCGGGAACGCGCCGTTGACCTCGGCGTAGTCGTCGATGTCGGTCAGGTAGACGTTGAACTTGACGACTTTGGCGAGGGAAGAGCCGGCCGCCTCCAAGACCGCTGCGAGGTTGTGCATGCACCGGCGGGTCTGCTCCGCCATCGAGCCCTCGATCAGCTCACCCGTGGCCGGATCCAGTGGGATCTGGCCGGAGCAGAACACGAAGTCCCCGGACACGATCCCCTGTGAATAAGGGCCGACCGCAGCCGGAGCTCCGGGTGTGGCGATCGGTTCTCTCGACATGATTGGCCTCCTCGAAAGAGAGGCAGCCTACGCGCTCTCACGAGCATGGATAAAAGTTGTTCCATTGATAACTTTCGTCCGGAAAGAGGTGGGGCCCCCTCTTTGTGAGAGGGGGCCCCAGGCTCGGAACAAGAGCTGGCCTATAAGCCGGATCCTGTACCGCAGCGAGCTGCGGCGGTGACCATCCATCTGGGACGAACGTTACCGTTCGCCTCTTGCGACCTACCCGGGGGTACTGAGCGGGCCACTCCCCCCTGCTTGGTCTTGCTCCGGACGGGGTTTACCTAGCCGCACCGGTCACCCGGCACGCTGGTGAGCTCTTACCTCACCCTTTCACCCTTACCGGCACGGAACACATCCGCCGGCGGTCTGCTCTCTGTTGCACTTTCCGCGGGTCGCCCCGCCTGGGATTTTCCCCAGCGTCCTGCCCTATGGAGTCCGGACTTTCCTCAGCCTCTTTCGAAACCGCGGTCACCCGGCCTGCTCCGACTACATCTTACGGGTGGATCTCGAGTCGCATCTTCCGTGCCGCCCTATCGAGCGCCCCGAGAAGGGGACGGCCCCGCACGATCACGAGGGCCGCGTTCCCGATGGCCCGGGCCGTATCCCAAGCGGCCGACTCCAACAGGTAGAAGCGGGCATAGCGGGTGAAGTTCTCGCCGGCGCCCAGTGCCGGCGCCCATCCCAAGGAGGTTCCGGCGCTGAGGAAGGGCCAGAACCAGAGATTCATGATCGCGCCGAACAGATATCCGCTAACCACTGCATAGGCGGCGAGGGCGGTGACCCGCAGCCGCCACGACCCCTTCCGAGGCAGGAGCCCGGCCCCCGCACCGACCCAGCCGATCGCGGCCATCTGGAACGGCACCCAGGGCCCGAGGCCGCCCACGAACAACGCGGAGGCAAGTGTCCCGGTGGCCCCTAAGGTGAAGCCGAACCCAGGCCCGAAGGCGTTGCCCGCGACCAGAACGATGATGAACATGGCGGAGAAGCCGGACACG
The DNA here is from genome assembly GCA_046715695.1 of Actinomycetota bacterium. Taxonomy (GTDB): domain Bacteria; phylum Actinomycetota; class CADDZG01; order CADDZG01; family WHSQ01; genus DATLNM01. Next base: position 4,393 of record JBKJYP010000118.1, read on the forward strand.
AACCCCGGAAGGCGAAGCAGGACCATGGCGGCCGCGAGCACACCCATGAGAGCGATCCGTTTCGCCCCGAGACCCGGTCTTCCTAACTGTGCCGCTAACAGCAGCCCCAAACAGATGGAGAGGATGAGCGTGATCCAAGGTGCATCGCCGGAATGAGCCGTGTTCTCTCCACTCGCCGCAGGGAGCACGAATGGCCACGTGAACGCTGCCACAGCAATGCCGTTCCCTGCGATCAACGCGGCCGCCTCCGCTTGCGATCTCAATGTGTGCTGCTCAATCCCGCGACCGCCTGATCGACGGTCAGCCAACGGCCATCGAACACGCGAGCTATCTGCGTCGAGAAAACGGGTGATCTGGCAAGCTCCTCCTCGGGCGAGCCGTCGCCGATGATCTCCCCGCCGGCCAACATCACCACGCGGTGGGCAAGCCCGGCTGCGAACTCGACATCATGCGTCGCAACGATCACACCCGAACCACGGGAGGCGATGTCTTCGATCAGCCGAGCGAGACGCTTCTTGGCCGAGACGTCAAGTCCGCGCGTCGGTTCGTCGAGTAGAAGGAGATCCGCTTCGGTCGCTGCGATCGATGCCACGGCCAGGAGAGCGCGCTCCCCCGCCGACAGGTCCCTCGGATGTCTCGCCGCGAACGATCCCAGGCCGGCACGACCAAGCCAGCTCTCGGCAGTCGGACCTTCGTGAACTCCTAAGGTCGCGTCTATCTCCCCCTGCACGGTTTCTGCGAAAAGGAGAGCATCGGGTTCCTGCGGACATAGGGCCGCGGTGTCGCCCGGTTCGGGTCTTGCACCGGCGACCAACACGCTCCCGGCCGAAGGTTGTTGCAGACCGGCGAGACTCCGTAGCAAGGTCGTCTTGCCGGCCCCGTTTCGGCCCAGCACGGCTACCACTTCCCCACGACCCACTTCGAGATCCACGGCTTTGAGGGCGATCGTCGAGTCATACCGAACGGTCAGGCCTCGTGCGACCGCGAGAACCTCATGCATGGGCGTAGCAGGTCGCGAGGAGTAACGGGGAAGATCGATCCCGCTCGCCACCCGTCGCGCGTCTCTTACCGTTAGAGGCGCGGGATGCCAACCTAGTTTCACGGCCAGTTGAGTAACCGGCGGCCCCAGATCCAGCTCGGGCAACAACTCAGACGGTGGCCCAGACCTAACGCGACCCGCATCGCAGCTAACGACAAGGTCCGCGAGTCCTGCCACCCGGTCGAGTCGGTGTTCCGCGCAGATCACCGTTACTCCTATGTCATGCGCCAATCGCTGGAGCGCGGCCAGGACCTCTTCGGCCCCTTGCGGGTCGAGCTGGCTCGTCGGCTCGTCCAGCACCAGGATCGAGCAACCCGGCGTCAGAGCAGCAGCGATCGCGACCCGTTGACGCTCCCCGCCAGAAAGGGTGTGCACCGAACGGTCACGAAGGCTCGCGATATCGAGGAGGTCGAGGGTCTCCTCGACGCGCCTGCGCATCGTTTTCGGAGGCACTCCGAGATTCTCCATCGCATATGCGAGCTCATCTTCCACTCGGTCGAGGACGAAGGATGCGGCGGGGTCCTGCGGCACGAAAGCGACGACATCCGAGAGCTCGCGTGGCGCGACCTCTCGGGTGTCCCGCCCGTCGACATGAACGCTTCCTGAGAAGACACCCCCGGTGAAATGAGGGACCAATCCATTAACGGCCCGCAGAAGCGTCGACTTGCTCGAGCCCGTATGCCCAACGACCAGAACGAACTCTCCCGATGGAACCGTCAGGCTCACATGCTCGAGCGCGGGCACCCGGGACTCCGGGTACGTGAAGGTGACGTCATCGAAGATGACCTGGGTCATCCGTCTCGCGCTCCTCGAACAACACCCGGTAGAGCGATCGCGATCACCGTCGCGAGCCCGGCCCACGAAGGATCTCCCGATCCCAGCGATCGATCCCCAACCACCGACATCCCACCGAACACAAACGCAGGGATCAGTCCTGCTATAGCGATCATCGAGCTGGCCGAGGTCCATGGGTCGACCCGATACCGGCTGCGCGTCCCGCGCCCATGGCCTCGCGCATCCATGCTCTCGGCGAGCGTCATCGCTTCTTCGATCCCCGTCGCGAGAACGGGCACCGCGAGTGCGGGCAGGCGCCGGATGCCCTTCACCTGGATCCCCCGCATCCGTTGCGCTTCTCGCACGCGCGTGATGGCGGCCAGCGTGCGTGGAGCGATCGTGAATGCAAGAGATGCTACGAGGGCCGGTTCGTGCCACCTTCTAGGAGCGAGGCGCAGCACGCGGGATGGGTCGGTAACGGAGTTGAAGGTGCCGAAAACGACAAGGATCGTCGCTAGGCGCAGACCTTCGAGGGCGACGTACCTGAAGGACGAAGCATCGGCTCCCCCGGGGGCGAAGACGACGAGAGCCGTGCGAAGCACGAACGCGACGGCACCGAACATGGCGAAGGTTCTGAAAGCCTTACCCGCTGTGCCGGGCCGGCCGTGCGCAGAATGCACGAGCCATGACGCGGCGATGATGGGGACTAGGTAGAGCGGGTTGATCGTCACAACCGCTGCACCCGCCGCACCGCATGCCCACAAGAACCAGGCCCCCGGGTGCAACGTCAGTACTCTTTCCTGCGGCGTCGCGCTACGAGCGCGCCGGCAACGAAGAGTCCCGCGGATGCCCCCACCGCGACGGCTCGCACCGGCGATCCCCCATCGGATCCCGGCTCGGACTCACGCGGTGATGCGACTTCTTGCTCGGGGGCGGGTGAAGAAGGCGGCTCCGTCTCGCGTCGGCGGGGTCGATCGCGCTCCGGTTCCGGCTCCGCCTTGGGAGGAGCCGAGGGGGTGAGCTCGGCCACTGGTGTGTTGGCCGGCGCCGGCACCTCATCGACCTCGGCCTCCTCTTCCTCGGGTTCTTCGATCGCCGCGCAGACATCGGTGAAGACCCGGGGAGGTGGAGGGGGGTGAGAGTTCGGGTCTTGGCCGGCCCCCCACGACCAGCCTTCGATCTCGCCCTCCGTGATCGTGTTCGCGCCGGCGCCCGTCCCCGACCAGGTCCAGCCGGCTTCCCCGCCATGCCAGTAGCCCCAGAAGTAGGGGTAGTCGCGCCAGCAGTCGTCACCGCCCGGACCAACTCCGGCGAGCATGCAGACCGCTTCTCCTCCGAAGCCGAGGCTGTACTCCAAGCCGAACTGCTCTCCGGCGAGCTCGATCAGCTCGATGCCGGTCACCTCGGGCTCCGGGAGTGACACACACATATCCAGCACTCGCTCGCCGGTGTCCACGACAAGTGCAGCGTGCCCAGAAGACGCACACGCGGGAGACGCGTTCAGAACTGGGGTGACTCCCCCGAAGACGAGAGCGCCCGCGACCAGAAGGCCGCGGGCGCCACTCAACTTGTTAGCAGGGCTCGGTGCGTGGAGCACCCTTTGTCACCTCGACGAACGGCATCGGCAATGGTTGCTTGAACAGACCCAGTACGGCCGCGATGGTCGACGGCACGTTCGGCTCGCCTTTGCGCAGAGCCCCTGTCGAAGGATCACGCTCCCACGTGAACGCGAACGCGCCAGATGTCGGGCCGCAGAGCGGATACTGCAACTTCTTGAGGGCCCGCATCGCGCCGTCCGGCAGGGACCGGTTCGTAGCTCCATAGGCTTGGATCACGAACGCCGTCGAATCGGTGCTCGTCATCGGGTTGTTGGGATCGAACCCCCAGCCGTGCTTCTCCGGATCGCGCATCGAGTTGAAGAACGCGAACGGATTCACCCGAGGATTGCGTGTATCGCTCGCTACCTGCAGAGCTTGGACCACGATCGACGTGGTGTTGGTGTCCGACAGATAGAAATCCTGGGGCGAGGCGCCTTCATCGAAGCAATGCTCGTCGTCGCCGTCGGATGCCGGGTCGTTGGATTGCCACCCACCATCGTCACATTGAGCGGCAAGCAGCCAGTTGAAAACCGATGACGGGACCAATTCGACGCCGGCTGCCGTCAGTCCAAGGATCGCAAGCGCATGGTTGTAGACCTCGGAGTCGTTGCTGTCCGGGGTGTGCTCCCCGTACTGACCGTTGGCTTGGCGCGATTCTTTGATCTGCTGCACCAGGTCCTGGCCCCCGAAGTTCTCGGGATCGCGGCCTCCTGCGACGGCGGCCATGATCAGCTTGGCCTTCAGACCGACAGTGTCCGCGTCCTCAACGTGAGCCTCCAGATGATCCAATGAGCGCCGGATCTGCTCGGGGCCGCGACGAGCGGCCACCAATGCCACGACGCCATCGGCGGTCGATCCAAGTGGTGAGAACGACTGTGGCCAGGTGCCGTCGTCGTTCTGATTGATGATGATGA
>JBKJYP010000119.1:0-7686 GCA_046715695.1 Actinomycetota bacterium
AGCCTGATGTCTCTCGTCCGGGTGAAGGCCAACTCCCCCGAAGAGATCGCCTATCTGATGACCCACTTCGACGAGAGCCACAACCACTCCGACGAAGAGATCGAGCTGCTTCTGTGGCCTGGAGACCGAGCCGAGCTGGACTCCCTTGGCTTCGAGTACCGCGTGATGGTCGAAGACATGGTGGCCTACGAACTCGAGCAAGCCGCTCGCCCCCACCCGCTGGTGAAGCTGCCGGGCCCGGACTACACCGACTACCGGCACCTGGGTGATTACAACCGCGAGATGCGAGAGCTCGCCGACGACAATCCCAAGCTCGTCGAGTTCTTCGAGATGGAACACCTTTCGCTGGAGGGCCGGCCCATCTACGGGCTCGAGATCGCTTCCGACGTCAAGAACCACAACGACGGACGACCGATCTTCTACATCGATGCGGTCCACCACGCACGTGAGTGGCCCGCGTCCGAGTACACAATGATCTTCGCTCACTTCCTGGTCGAGAGCTACCGCAAGGACCCGGAGATCAAGAAGCTGCTGGACACCACGCGGGTGATCCTCGTACCGATCGTCAATCCCGATGGCTTCGACTACTCGCGTGAGTCCGTTCTCTCTCTCGTCGCCGAGACCAGGGACGCGACGGACGTGACCGGCTTAGTGAATGGGTTCGAGGGTTACTGGCGCAAGAACCGGCGTTCGCTCACGGGCGTAACTGTGCCGGTCGCTCAACGCAACCCCGACGCATTCGGTGTCGACAACAACCGGAACTACTCCTTCCTATGGGGCGACCAGCAAGGCGGCTCCTCCAACAGCCAGTACAGCCAGACATACCGGGGAGCCGAGCCCTTCTCCGAGCCCGAGAACCAGAACGTCCGGGACATCGTCCTTGGCCGGAACGTCACCGGACTCGTGACGAACCACACCTACCAGGCCTCGGTGCTTCGCGCCGGTGGCGGCACCGCTCCTGACGAGGCAATGCTGGTCGCGATCGGCGAGGAGATAGCTCAGGCCATGGGCTACACCAACGCCGCCAGCGTCGGCTACCCGACCACCGGGACGACCGACGACTGGGCCTATGCCTCTATGGGCAGCCTCGGCTTCACGATCGAGCACGGCTCCATCAACTTCCACCCCGCGTATTCAGAAGAGGTCGGAGAGCACTACAGAGATGTGATGGAAGCCTTCGTGATCGCAACAGAGATGTCCGCCAACCCTCTTTACCACTCGATCCTCAAGGGGAAGGTCACGGTGGGTGGCAAGCCGGTCCCCGCGACGTTGACAGTCAAGAAGAGCTACGACGTGCCCCTGTCCGATGGGAACCCGATCGGCAAGGAGTCGGTGCCCGAGAAGCTCAGCAACTCGCTCAAGATCAAGGACGGAACTTTCGTCTGGCACATGAGCCCGAGCATCCGGCCCTACGAGATGAGGCCCGAGTCCTACACGCTGATCGTCAAGGCGGGGGGCAAGACCAAGACCCTCTCCGTTCTGGTGGAGCGCGGCAAGGTCATAAACCTCGGCACCATCGCTCTCTAAGCAAGCGTCCCGATCCGCTGAGCGCGTAATTTCCGTTGCTATACGACGGGAATCCCTCACTCACCGGGCTAGCGGCCGGTGGATGAGAAGTGCATCCAGTCTTTGGATGAGGTCCAGGTGCCGCCCCAGCCCCAGCCGATCGCTTCGAAGGCCCTGACGACTGCACCGTCCGGAAGGACCATGCCTGGACGCTCCCAGCCTCGGTCCATGTAGGCGGACGCAAGCTCCGGAAGAACCAGCTCGTCCTTCACGTATGGGTTGTGGAAGGGATTGACGTCGATCGCGAGTCCGTAGGCGTGTTGGGACCAAGAAGTGGAGCCTCGGGCCGGGCGGCAGACGAAGGCTCCGGTGTTGTTGCCGTCACCCGTCGGTGCTGCATCGAGTTCGGCCTTGGTCGTGATCCTCATCTCTTCTATCGGGAACAGCTGTTGGTAGAGGACTTTGAACACCCGCGATACGTCCTGCGCGACATCCCGGTGCACGAGCAGCTCTCCGGTGTGAGGTTCCTCGTCGAAGCCCCAGAAAGAAAGAGTCACGTAGGACAGGTCATCGGCCCCCACCGGGCAGCCGGGCTGCCACGTCGACCGACGGAGAACGGAGTCGGGCACCGGTCCGATGTCGGACGAGAAACGACGCGAGCTCGGAGCGGCGAGGAAGTCGACGGTCTCGAGGCGGCGGTCGCGCAGGATCTTCGGGGTCGGGCGTATCTCCCCGAAACCGGACTCCGTGACCGGAAGCACGCGTTGGCCCAGCCATCCAGGCCGGGGGTCCGCTGGGTTGTCTGCGGGGGCGATCGTCACCTGGGGCTTGGGTGGCTTCTCCTCCGGAACGGCTCGCCTAACCGGTTCGTTGCTGCATGCAACCCCCAGGCCGAGAGCCAGCGCGAGAGTGAGAACCCTCTTCACAGGTCCCGTCTCTCGAATGCGAACAACGCGCCGGCCCCCACCACGATCAGGAATACGAAAGACCACACCCACACCGCTGCACCTCCCGGTTGGGCTCCGCCGAGGGGGCCGAGTTGAACGACGATCCGTGTGATCCCCCGGGCGCCCGAAGTTAGTGAGTAAAGACCCGACTGGAAGAGAGCTTCGAACGGGAGCGCCCATGAAAGAGCGACCCCCGTTCGCCGCAAACCTTCCGAACCGAGACCTTCACCGAGCTGACCCAGAAGACCCCCCAGAAGTGCTGCCCCGTACGCCATGAACATCGCTATGCCGTTCGGGATCGATGTGAGGAAAACCGACCCGAGGATGGTCATCGACACAACGATCACGACGCCGAATGCGATACCCAGACCCGGGACAACGATCGACTCGGGCCACCAGCCTCCGATGATGCCGGTGAGAACGATGACCGATGCATAGAGCGTGGCCACGTACGCGACCGCCACGACCGAGGCTCCTATCCAACGGCCTAGCAAGAGTCCGCTCCGGGCGACGGGGCGCACGACCAAGGCCTGCAACGTGCCCTGCTCGGCATCACCCCTCACTGTGCCGAAAGTGAGGAAGATGCCCAACGCGGACCCGAGGAAGAGGATCATGAACATCGCGAGCCCGACCATGCTTGCGCCGGTGAGTGTTACCAGATCGAAGTCGCGGGGAGCGGGCGTGGAGCGAACCTCTTGGAAGGCGAAGTGAGCCCCGATCCCGTAGAGGATCACGAATCCCACGGTCACGATCGGAACCAGTAGGAACACCTTGCGCCGCAGGCATTCTCGCCACGTGAGCCGAGCGATGACCCAAGCCGCGCTCATGATCGCCCTGCGCGCTCGCCGAGCCGACCGCTCATGATTGCCCTGCGCGCTCGCCGAGCCGACCGCTCATGATCGCCCTGCGCGCTCGCCGAGCCGACCGCTCATGACCCTTCGCCTTCGACGGCCGACATGTAGACGTCTTCGAGGGTCGAGCGGACATAGCGGACCGAGTACACGCTCTCGCCCGCATTGACCAACCGTGTCACGAGGGCGGGAACGTCTTCCCGTCGCTTCTCGGGATAGGTCCTGATCCCCGAGGATGTTTCGACCTCGACGCCGCGTGCTTCGACAAGGGCCCGAGGCTCGCCTGAAGCCACGACCTCCCCCGCGACCAGGATCACGACCCGATCGCACACCAGTTCGATCTCGCTGAGCAGATGTGAGTTCAGCAAGACCGCTACCCCGGCCCCCTTGAGCTCCTCGAGGATCGCTCTCACCACGCGCCGTCCGGCCGGGTCGAGAGCAGACGTGGGCTCGTCGAGGAGTAACAGCTTCGGCGAGCCCACCAGCGCCTGGGCCAGACCGAGACGCTGCTGCATGCCCTTGCTCATCTCCCCCACCCGCCGGCGGGACGTGGACGCGAGGCCGACGAGGTCGAGGAGCCGGGCGCGCTCTGCCCCACCTCCATCCGAACGACTCAGGTCCTGATGGAGGGATAGGACCTCGTCCGCCCGGAGCCACGGCTGGAACCGGAAGAGCTCGGGCAGGTAGCCGATCGCGGCCCGGGCCTCTTTCGACCCGGCAGGAGAGCCGACGACTTCGACCGATCCGGAGCCGGCCGTCACCAGGCCACATGCGATCTTGACCAGCGTGGACTTCCCCGCCCCGTTTGGGCCCAGCAGACCCACGAGCTCGCCCTCACCCAACTCGAGGTCGACCCCGGCCAGGGCGACGTTGCGCTTATAGCTCTTGGTGAGTCCCTTCACGGCGAGGGCGGGCATCGCTTAAGACCCTAGAAGAGATCGCGGGAAAGGGGTCACGCCCGCCTCCGTCGAATTAGGGGCCAATGAGAAAACTGCGTGTGATCCCCGCCCTCCTTCTCCTGATCGCCCTGGTCATCGCTCCCCTGGCCCCCGCCGCGGCGGAGCCCGTCCCCGATGACGCCACCTGGACCGAGGTCTGGTTCCCCTCTGACGACGGCACGATGCTGCACGCCGACGTCTTCCTCCCGAAGGACCGCAAGGACTCAGACAGGCACCCCGTGATCGTGTCCGTCGGCCCCTACTTCGGGTCCGGCGGCTTCGTGCCCCCGACGCCCAATCGTGAGGGCCCCGAGTTGCGCTTCAACGACCTGATCACCGAGGGCAGGATCTTCGAGCGCGGCTACGCATACATCCAGGTCGACTCGCGCGGCTACGGCGGGTCCGACGGTTGTTACGACCTCGGGGGCGCGGGCGAGCAGATGGACGCGAAGGCATCGGTCGAATGGGCGGCGAGCCAGGACTGGTCCACGGGCAAGGTCGGCATGTGGGGCAAGAGCTACGACGCATGGACACAAGTTATGGCGCTGGCCCAGAACCCCAAAGGCCTCGAGGCAGTTGTGATCCAGTCGCCGTTGATCGAGGGTTACCGCGGCTTCTTCATGAACGGGGTTCATTACGAGGCCGGGTGGTATGGGACCCCCGGTCTCTACGGCGGCTACGACCTCATGCCGCCCTCCTTGGCCGACTCCCCTCCGGACGAGTTCATCTACCCGGCCAAAGGAACCGCCACCAACCCCGACTGTTACGCGAGCAACATGACGCTCACGGCCGACTTCGACCACAACAGCGCTTACTGGCAGGAGCGCGACATCATCGACGAGGCGGCCAAAAGCAAGGTGCCCGTCATCTGGTCGCACGGGCTTCTCGACGCGAATACGAAACCGAGCAACTTCCTCGACGTGTACTCACGCCTCAAGGGCCCGAAGCGCGTTTGGGTCGGTCAGTACGACCACGTACGTGGCAACGAGTCGAAGCTCGTGGGCCGTGAAGGATTCATGGACGAAGCGATGGCTTGGTTCGAGCACTACCTCAAGGGCAAACCACTCAAGAAGTACCCGGGGGCCGAGGTACAGAACAACGAAGGCTGGTGGCGCAGCGAAGCTCAGTGGCCGCCGAAGGACGCAAAGGTGTTCAAGATGGAGGTCGCTCCAGGTACCTACGAAGACCTCCGCGGCCAGGATGCATCGGCCCCCGACGGCACATGGACGTTCACCCAGCCGGCCCCTTACGACATGCACATAGCCGGGACACCCCGCCTCGATATCGGCGTGACCAGCCCGCTGCCTCTGGTCAATGTGATTGCCGTCGTCTACGACGTTGGCCCCGACGGCGATGCGCTGCTCATGACGCGAGGAGCGTTCCTGGTGACCGACCCCGGCTCCGCGGAATTCGATCTCTACCCACAGGACTGGATCCTGCGGAAGGACCACCGCCTCGGACTGATGCTCATGGGCGGCGACGAATCTTGGTTCAGCCCGATATCTACCGGTGCCGACGTCACTGTGAGCGGCGGGACACTGTCGCTGCCCTTCCTGCGGTACCTCCGGATATCGAACCTAGAAGGTGGCCCGGCCCAGGCGATGAATGATGTCGCCAAAACCCGTGTTGACAAGGCGACCATCGATAGCGCCACACAGGATATGAAGTTCCCGCCGAAACTGACGAAGGCCAAGAAAAAGGGCCGGAGCTAGAGGTACTAGAGGTTCTTAAGAGCCTCGATGTCAGCCGGCGAAGCGAACGGCCTTCTCGCCCAGGACCTTCTCGAGGAGCCTCGGCTTGTCCGTCATGATCCCGTCGACACCGATGTCGATCAACCACTCCATCGTGGCGCGGTCGTTGATGGTCCACACATGGACCGCGAGCCCGCTGGAATGCGCGTCGTTTACAAAGTCCTGGTTGACCACCGTGACACCGGCTTCCGTGATCGGCACCTGCAGCGCCCGGTAGCGCTCGTTGGCGAGACCGGGCAGTTGATCTTGGGTCGAAGCCCAGAACATGGCCGTCTCGACCGTCGCGGTCGCGGTGTGGACGGTGGGCGCATAGACCTTGAAGGCCTCGATCGCATGATCCAGGAAAGAGACGACCAGAACATCATCCGTCCGGCCGAACTCCTCGAGGATCGATGCGACCCTGTACTCGTACGGCGCCGTATCGGGAGCGGTCGCTTTTATCTCGATGTTGATCATCGTCGTCGGGAAGGTCTCTAGGACCTCCCTCAAGGTCGGGATCTTGAAGTCATCGGGCGAGAAGTTCTTCAACTTGTTGGGAAGGGCGCGGGCACCCGTAGCGATCCCGCGGAACCGGTATTCCGGTTCGAGGCGGTCACGGCAGGTCCCGCAGCCTCGTACGAACCAGTAGGCGGCATCGAGAGCCTTGATCTGCTCGATGCTCATCTCGTCCACGACCCCCGTGCCGCCCGTGGTGCGATCGACGGTGGAGTCGTGTAGCACGACGAGCTCACCATCAGCGGTCGCGTGCACATCGAGCTCGAGGACCTCAGCCCCCTTGCGAACGGCGGTCTTGAAGGCGTACATCGTGTCCGAGGGCGCTTCGAGCTCACCTCCCTGATGAGCCATGTTCAGGACGCGTCGATCGAGCCAGGGGTTGAACGGCGGTTGCCCCGCGGCAGGGGAAGGCAACATGGTCGCGAGGATGGCGGCGCAAAGCAGGCTCCCCGCGAGGGGTCTCAGCTTCATACCTTTTGGTTCGGCGAGAACCATGTCTTCCCTGTGGGTCATCGCACCAGAGGAACGGACAACACCGTGAGCGAAGACGAAGTTGTCATAGGCAATGATTCTCCCCGTGATCTGGACCGGGAGCGAAGAACGGCGTTGGAACCTGGGTGAAGGAGACGAGATCTCGCCGCGATACCGGGCCGTGCGGCGCCTCGGGGCGGGCGACATGTTCGAGGCCTACCTGGCCGTCGGGGCCGATGGACAGAAGGTGGTGGCCAAGATGGTTCGTCCTCACCTCACCGAAGAGCCGGTCGCCCTGGGTTCGCTCGCCCGAGAAGCCGAGATGCTCGGCTCCCTCTCACATGGTTCCATCGTGGTTCTCATCGCGGCCGCCCTCGAGGGTCCCCAGCCCCATCTCGTCTTGGAGTTCCTGGATGCTCCGAGCCTGCTCCACGTTGTGTCTGATCACGGTCCTCTTTCCGAGCCGGTCTGGACACGCCTCGCGCGATCGGCTGCTTCCGCGTTGGATCACATGCATGCGAACGGAGTCATCCATCTAGACGTCAAACCGGGCAATGTGATGTGCACCGATCCGCCGAAACTGATCGACCTCGGCATCGCCCGGCGCATCGATGCCGGCGGTGCGATGCCTCGAGCGGGAACCGACCCGTACATGGCCCCGGAGATGTGCCTGTCGGAGCACATAGGCCCCCCGGCCGACATCTTCGGACTCGGCGCGACGTTGTGG
>JBKJYP010000120.1:0-8749 GCA_046715695.1 Actinomycetota bacterium
AACGACGTGCACGTGGACGTGGCCGGGGACACCGGCCCCCGCGGCTGCGCCGATGTTGGCTCCGATGTTGAAGCCGTGGGGGTTCATGGACTCACGGATGATCTCTTCTGCCTTGGTGACGAGGGCCCAGAGCTCGTTGCTCTCCTCTCCCGAGAGATCGGTGAGGTCTGCGACATGTCTCAGAGGGGCGACCATCACATGCCCGGTGTTGTAGGGGAAGGCATTCAGCAAGACGAAATTGTGCTCGCCCTTATGAAGCACGCCACCTTCGGTGTCATCGTGGACCCGGTTGCAGAAGATGCAGCCTTCCTCCGAACCGGCAGTACTCACGTACTTCATCCGCCACGGACTCCAGAGCCGGTCCACCTAATGAAGGATCACCTAGACGGTCAGTTCGACCGATCGGGACGCGATCTCGGCGGTTAGGCCCGCTACGAACTCGGCCAGGCCCACGCCGTGGCTCTCGTCGCCGCTGCGTCGTCTCACCGATACGGTGCCGCCCTCGATCTCCTTGTCACCGACGACCAAGGTGTACGGGATCTTCTGCATCTGAGCTTTGCGGATGCGGGCACCGATCGTGTCGTCCGCGGCTTCGATCTCGACCCGGCCCCCGGCGACGGCGATGGCTTGGGCGACCGAGTCGGCGTAATCGCTATGACGTTCCGCGATAGGGATCACGGCTACCTGCACCGGAGCGAGCCACGTGGGGAAAGCGCCGGCGAAGTGTTCGACGAGCACACCCACGAAACGCTCGATCGAACCGAACAGAGCGCGGTGGATCATGACGGGGCGTTTACGTTCGCCATGATCGTCGATGTACTCGAGTCCGAAACGCTCAGGGAGGTTCAGGTCGACCTGGATCGTGCAGACCTGCCAGTAACGACCGATCGCGTCACGAACGTCGATGTCGATCTTGGGTCCGTAGAAAGCCCCGTCCCCCTCATCCACCTTGTACTCGAGGTTCGCCCTCTCGAGGCCTTCGGCCAGCGCCGACTCGGCGAGGTCCCACAGCTCTTGCGCCCCCACTGCCTTCTCGGGCTTGGTGGAGAGTCTCACCGCGTCGGGCCCGAGCCCCACGGTCTCGTACAGCGCGCGCAGGAAGTCGACGACGCCGACAACCTCGTCGACGACCTGGTCGGGGGTGCAGAAGATGTGGGAGTCGTCCTGGGTCAGTCCCCGCGCGCGGAGCAGCCCATGGAGGACGCCGGACCGTTCGTACCGGTACACGGTGCCCAACTCACTGAAACGCACGGGCAGCTCGCGGTAGGACCGGGTCTTGGACCGGAAGATCAGGATGTGGAACGGGCAGTTCATCGGCTTGGCGAAGTACTCGGCCCCGTCCATCTCCATCGACGGGAACATGTTGTCCCGGTAGAAACCGAGGTGCCCGCTCACTTCCCACAGCGCGCCCTTGCCGAGATGAGGCGTGAAGACCGGCTTGTAACCACGGTCGAGGTGCATCTGGCGCGAGAGGTCCTCGAGGGTCTTGCGGATGATCGCTCCGTTCGGATGCCACAGCGCCAGCCCCGGTCCGACCTCTTCCGGCCATGAGTAGAGCTCGAGTTCGCGACCGAGCTTGCGGTGGTCGCGCTTCTCGGCTTCCTCCAACCGGTGGAGGTGATCCTTGAGCGCGTCCTTCGACTCCCAGGCCGTGCCGTAGATCCGCTGCAGCATCGGGCGGTGCTCGTCCCCGCGCCAGTAGGCGCCGGACGAACGCAGGAGCTTGAAGGCTTTGATACGCGACGTGCCGGGCACGTGCGGCCCCCGGCAAAGGTCTATGTAGGCGACATCTCCGTCCGGTCTGACGTTGCGATACACCGAGAACATCCCGCCCCCCCCGGCCCCCTGCTGCTCGAGAGCATCGGCGCCCTCGGCAACCCCTTCGATGATCTCGACCTTGTAGGGCTGGTCGGCGAAGAGCTTTAGAGCTTCGTCCCGGTCCATCTCCTCACGCTCGAACCGTTGGTTCTCGGAGACGATGGCGGTCATCTCCTTCTCTATCCGCTCGAGATCGTCCGGTGTGAACGGGCTCTCGACATCGAAGTCGTAATAGAAGCCGTCCTCTATGGGAGGCCCGATCGAGTACTTGGCCCCGGGATAGAGGCGTAGTACGGCCTGAGCCAAGACGTGCGCGGTCGAATGACGCATGATCTCGCGCCCGAGCTCGTCCGTCTGGGCCACGACCTCGACCTCCTCGCCCGCAGCGGGGACGTAGGAGAGGTCTTTCTGTTTGCCGTTGACGACCAGCGCGAGGGGGCCGGGCACGCTCGCTTCCTTAGCGAGAGCGAACCCGTCCTTCGTCCCATCCGTGGCGACTTGCATCACGAGATGGTATCTGCCCACTTACGCTCGAACGTACGGAACCCGAGGCCGATCGTGCTTCGCAAGGCTCGGTCCACGTGGTAGCTAGTCGTTCCCGGAGCCATCCTCTCGGCCCCGAGCTGAAGGTAGAAGTCGTTGACGGCATCCAGGCCCCATCGCCGCGCCATGAACCTGATCGCCGAGTGTCCCTCGAGATAGCTCGAGAAGATCGAATCGAAGTCGCCGGTCGTGAACTCGTAGTCCGCCGGGAGGTGGCCGTCGAAGATCCCCGCAGCGACGCGGCTGTTCAAGAAGCCGAGCCTGGCGGGGTCGGCATCAGTACCGGCGTAGTCGGCGAAACCTTCTTCGACCCACAGAGGGGTGAAGGGTCCCGCAGACGATCGCGTGACTAAGTGAAGGAGCTCGTGCGCCATGATCTCTTTGGCCTTGGCCGAAGATTCATCACCTAGAGCTTTAGTGCCCAGAACGATCCGGGGCCCGGTGAAGAGGCCATCCGCAGGGTCCTGGAAAGAGACGGTGAATGCGATGAAGTCGACGAGATCGAACGGCGCTTGCACGAGGCGCTCAAGCTCTGCAACGGAGCCCGGCACCAGGATCACGACCTCCTCCGGAGCCGGTCCCGCCCAGTAGCTGTCCATCAGGGCATAGCCGCTCTCGGCCAGGTCGATGACCCGATCGGAGACGCCGGAGCATCCAGAACAGTCCCGGCTCACGACCTCGAACCTCCCGGCCCGGACGACGTCGACAGGACCGAAGTCCCACAGGTGACGAGCCGAGAGGAACCCCACGTCTTCCAGATCGGTGTCCGACTCGATCCCCCACTGCCCCTCCCTGTTCACGAACGTGTAATAGATCTCCTCGATCACGTCCGATCCATCCGCTTCGAGCCGGTAACGCTCCTCTGTCAGGGGGATAACGACAGCCTCCGCGGTTCCATAGCGGTCACGGTCCCTGGACCGCGCGAGGTTTCCGAACCGGCCCCATGCGGGATCCAGCGTGTAACTCGAGAGTGGGACGCCGGCTAGTGCATCGAAGAACGCCAGCTGTCGTTGCCGGAACACATCTCCAGAAGAACCGAGGGTGGACTCGAACGTCGCGCGGTCGCGCTGCACGATCGCATCTGCCCTTGTCTCGAGCAAGGCGTCGATGGCGTCGCGGTCCTCGAGGCTCAGTCCATAGGCGCGCTCGTCCTGGGCCGAAGCTACGGGAACCGCGAGAGCGAGGAACAGCGCCGCCACGAAGGCGGCGGAGGCCCTAGCTGCCGTAGACGTCGATGAAGCGGCGGTAGTTGCGCGCGATGGTGGCGACTGCTTCTTCACGCGACACGCTTTCGTCCAGGTAACCCTTGAGGGAGTCCCACCAGATCGTTCGGCCGATCGCGAACCCGATATAGCCGGGGACACCGGCTCCCTGACGTAACCAGTGGTCGACGGCTGCATCATCGGCGCCACGGCCGAGGACCACGCACGCGACCTCGTCCCGTCCCCCGGACCGGACCTGGGCCGCGATCCGCTCACAATCCTCGCGACTGTCGATGCCTTCGATCTTCCAGATGTCGGGTTCGACCCCGGCCCCCTGAAGCGTCTCGATCGTCGTCAACATCAAGCCCGGACGAACCTCTTTGTCGTAGCGGTCGGCATCGCCGCCGACACTCTCGAGCTGGGCCGGCTCGGCCGGGACCAGGAGCTCGAACAAGAACTTGCGGCCGTTGGCGTGCAACCAGTCCGACAGCTTCTTCAACCGCTCGGTCTGTCGTTCGTTCATGCCCGCATCGCCGTCAGGGTTGTAACGAACCAACACTTTGGAGAAGGTTGGGTCGAACTCCTCGATGTGCTTGCCGAAATCGTCTCCGTAATCGAAATCGAACTCGTCTTGCCCGCTCTTCTCGACAGGCATGGCGAAGATCAGGTCTTCCTTCTTCGCCTCTCGAGCTACGTCGGCCCCGAACTGCTCGTCGACGAGGAGGCCGGCGGCGTCTCGGGGAGCGCCTTCATCGAGGGCCTCGAGGAATCCCTCGAAGATGACGCGCTTTGCATCGATGATGGTCTCTGACTGCTCGGGGGTTGGATCACCCTGGATCCCGAACATCTTCTTCTGGAACGAGCCCCGGTGATCGAACGCAAGGATGTAGAGGTTTCCGGTGTAGCCGAGCGCCATCGCTTTACCTCCCGGTATCGGTCTTGTGTTTGGATTCATCATATGGGGCCGACTTCTCCGGTAGACATCGTTCGGCGCTATCTACGAGGCCAGAACCTCGAACAGCTGGGCCGGATCGAGGATGCCATCGCCGAGTACGAGGCAGCCGTTGAAGCGGCGTTCGACTCCACCGGCCCCTACGACCGTTTGATCGCGCTCTACGGCAACAGGGCCGAGCACCACGAGGTGATCCGCGTGACCGACGCCGCCCTCAGCGCGGTGCGGACGGCCCCCGAGAAGATCGAGACCTACAAGGCGATCAACGCAGCCGCTCGCAAGGCCCTGGGCGATGTGCCCACGGCGGCCAAGAAGACCGGACGTTGAGCACGCCCCTCGAGGGGATACTCCGGGACCGCATCCGATCCGAAGGCCCGATGCGATTCGACCTCTTCATGGAGCAGTGCCTGTATCACCCCGACCACGGCTACTACGCGACCCCGGGACGCATCGGCCGCGGCGGCCACTACATCACGTCTCCTGAGCTCGACCCCGCGTTCGGGATCCTCTGGGCGAGCGCGATCGAGCGCGTCTGGGATCTCTGTGACCGGCCGGACCACTTCACCCTCGTGGAGCTCGGACCGGGCGAAGGCGGCTTCGCTGCTTCGATGACGGCATCGGTCTCGGGCGCCTTCGCCGACGCGCTCGAGATCACGCTCGTCGAGCGTTTCCCGGCCGTCGAAGAGCAGCAGCGGCAGCGGCTGGCCGGGACAACCGTCACGTGGACGGACAGGATCCCGGCCGATATCGAGTGCGGATGTGTCTTCGCGAACGAGGTTCTCGACAATCAACCGATCCGCGTGATCGAGGACGGTCAAGAACTTCACGTCTCGATCGACGGCGAGCTGCTGGTCGAGGTCTGGCTACCGCACACCGGCGACAGCTCGACCGCACCGGTTGCGCTCGCGACCGCGGCAGCACGGTCCTTGGCTATGGGCGCTCTGTTCTTCGTCGACTACGGCTATGAGGGTCAGCCAACCCGAACGCTCGCAGCTTACGGAGCATCGGGAGCAACGAGCGAGCTACTCGTCGATCCGGGCGAGCGCGACATCACATCGCATGTGAACTGGGCCGGCATCGTTCAGGCCGTGGGATCGGAGGGATTCTCGACGGCCGCGGTCATCACCCAACAGCAGGCCCTCCATGCACTCGGGCTGGGAGAGATCGACGCCTCACTGAGGGCTAAGCACGGAACGTGCCTGGCGATGGGTGACGGAGCCGGTGCGGTGCGAGCGCTTTCTCGTCGAGGTGCACTCGCCGCTCTCGTCGACCCTTCCGGGTTGGGACGGTTACGCGTGCTTCAAGCCTGGAGAGGTATCGAAGGCCCGATCATGCTGCTTTAGTTAACGTCCCTGAGCAGGCTCAGGACCTTGGCTTCCCAGCGCAGGGCGAACGGCTCTCCCCGGCCGTGGCCGTAGCAATGCGAGAGCTCGTGGCCGAGGATCGCGCCCCAGTACTGCCGGGCGGTGGGCGGCGGGTCCGGATAGGTGCCCTGACCGTAGGCGTAGCGCCAATTGTCCAGGTCCCGGTGAAGCGCCACCGGAAAGAACTTGATGTCGCATATCGCCCCCTGGCCCTCGTCGTCGATGTAGCCCCTGAGATACGCATCTGCGAGATGGTCGTCGTTGGGCACGTCGTGGGGGCCCGGGCGCGACGAGATCTTGACCACGTACAGGTGCCGGGTCAGCTTGCCCCACACGCCCACAGCCTTGAGATCCTTGATCGCCGTCTCGAGGTGCGCGTGACTACGCCCGAAAGCCACGTTCTGCACCTTCAGCCGCGGAGTCGTCGGGAGCCGGGTCCCGGGTGTGGATGTGGCATCCGGCTGAACCGAGTTGGAATCCGTCGGCAGCGGCGGAGCTGGAACCTCCTCGGGCTCGCCCGAGCTGCACCCAGTGAAGAGCAAAACCAAAACCAGAGCCAGGGCAAACGCTCGTGCGGACGACCCTAGAGTCCGGGACGTCGGCGCCGCACTTGCCTGCGGTCGCTCTGGAGCATTTTTAGGCTTCCTCCAGCAAGTGCGTCGCCGATCTCCCGTCCCCAACAGAAGTGGCTCTGTGGCGGGAATCACGTCGCGAGACCCACAGCTCGGGCACACCGGCTGCTCTTCCTCGGATGGGAACGTGTCGCCACAGGCTTCACACCTGTAGACTGTCAGGGTCATGACTTGAAGGTTAGGCGTTCTCCGTCGGTATCCACGACGATCCTGGACCCTGCGAGGAAAGTCCCGTCGAGAAGCTTGAGGGCGATCTCGTTCTCTAGCTCGCGCTGGACGAGACGCTTCAGGGGGCGGGCCCCGTACGCCGGGTCGTATCCCTTGTCGGCGAGGTACCGGCGGGCCTCGGCTGTGATCTCCAGCTCGATCTCCCGGGTGGCGAGTCGCTCTACGAGGGTCTCCAGTTGGACCTCGACGATGCGCTCGAGATGCTCGGGGCTCAGACGGTGGAAGACGATGATCTCGTCCACCCGGTTGAGGAACTCCGGCTTGAAATGATCGCGGACGGTCGCCAGCACCTTCTCCTCCATAGAGGAGGCGCTCTCGTCCGTCGCGAGGATCCACTGGGAACCGAGGTTGGACGTCATGATGACCACGGCGTTCTTGAAATCCACGGTACGGCCTTGACCGTCGGTGAGTCTCCCGTCGTCGAGGATCTGAAGCAAGACGTTGAAGACATCCGGATGGGCTTTCTCGATCTCGTCGAGCAGGATCACGCAGTACGGCCGGCGACGCACCACCTCGGTCAGCTGCCCACCTTCGTCGTACCCGACGTAACCGGGAGGCGCGCCCACGAGACGACTGACCGAGTGCTTCTCCATGTATTCACTCATGTCGAGGCGGACCATCGCCCGCTCGTCATCGAAGAGGAAGTCGGCCAAGGCACGGGCGAGCTCGGTCTTCCCTACCCCCGTCGGTCCGAGGAAGATGAACGAGCCGATCGGCCGGTTCGGGTCGCCCAAGCCCGACCGGGCACGCCGGATGGCGTTGGAGACGGCGGTGACGGCCTCATCTTGCCCAACGACCCTTTCGTGCAGGCCGTCCTCCATGTGCACGAGCTTGGCGACCTCGCCTTCCATCAACTTGGAGACCGGGATCCCCGTCCATCGAGAAACGACCTCCGCGATGTCCTCCTCGTCGACCTCTTCCTTGAGGAACTTGCGTTCGATCTGAAGAGAGGCGAGCCGCTCGTTGCCTGCAGCCAGTTCCTTGTCCAACTCGACGAGCCGGCCGTAACGGAGCTCGGCGGCCTTTCCGAGATCGGCATCGCGCTCGGCCCTCTCTGCTTCGCCCTTCACCTGCTCGGCTTCGGCCTTGAGGGCACGTATGTAGTCGATATGGCTCTTCTCGAGCTCCCAGTGCGCCTTCATCCCGTCCATCTCCTCGTGGAGGGCGGCAAGCTCTGAGTCGATCGCATCGAGTCTGCCCTTGGATATGGGGTCGGTCTCCTTCTTGAGCGCCGCCTTCTCGATCTCGAGCTGCTTGGCGCGCCGATCCAGGACATCGATCTCGGTCGGCATCGAATCGATCTCGATGCGCAAGCGGGAGGCCGCCTCGTCGATGAGGTCGATCGCTTTGTCCGGGAGGAAGCGACCCGTCACGTACCGATCCGAGAGGACTGCAGCCGCGACCAGCGCGGAATCTTGGATGCGTACCCCGTGATGGACCTCGTAACGCTCCTTCAATCCGCGCAGGATCCCGATCGTGTCGGTGACGGCGGGCTCACCAACAACGATCGGCTGGAACCGGCGCTCGAGAGCTGCGTCCTTCTCGACGTGTTTGCGGTACTCATCGAGGGTAGTGGCGCCGATCATCCTCAGCTCGCCTCGAGCCAGCATCGGCTTGATCATGTTGCCGGCATCCACGGCGCCCTCGGCCGCGCCCGCACCCACGACGGTATGGAGCTCATCCACGAAGGTGATGACCTCTCCCTCGGAATCGGCGATCTCCTTGAGCACCGCCTTGAATCGCTCCTCAAACTCGCCGCGGTACTTCGATCCCGCGATCATCGAACCGATGTCGAGGGACATGAGGCGCTTGTTCTTCAGGGACTCGGGCACGTCGCCGGCGACGATGCGGTTCGCCAAGCCCTCGACGATCGCCGTCTTGCCGACCCCGGGCTCCCCGATCAGGACAGGTTTGTTCTTCGTCCGGCGAGAGAGCACCTGGATGACCCGACGGATCTCTTCGTCCCGGCCGATGACCGGGTCGAGCTTCCCGCGGCGCGCGGCTTCCGTG
>JBKJYP010000121.1:0-6938 GCA_046715695.1 Actinomycetota bacterium
CGCGGTCCGTCTCGCCCACCCCCGCGGTATCCACGATCTTGCGGATCGTGTTGGGCTCTATAACGAAGTTCTGCCCGAGGGCCTTATCCGGGCGAACCCCGTGCACGTCGAAGAGCTCGCGTAAACGGCGAGGTCCCAAGAGGGTCATGAAAGAGCGAACAGTCTCTTCGCGTTCTCCGCCGTGCGAGTCGCGATCACCTCGGGGTCCTCCCCGCGTGCTGCCGCGACCGCGTTGCCGACATCCACGACGAATGCGGGTTCGTTCGGATGCCCTCGATGCGGAACGGGAGCGAGGAAAGGGGAATCGGTCTCTATCAGAAGACGATCGTCCGGCACTTCGATGGCGGCAGCGCGCAAGGACCCAGCACTCTTGTAGGAGATGTTGCCGGCGAATGAGATGTATCCGCCCGTCGACAATGCTCGGCCGAGCATCTCGACCTCGCCGGACCAGCAATGGAAAACGAGTCGGGGAAGCCTCTCGCGTGACTCGAGGACCTCCAAGGTCTGGGTCAAGGAATCCCGCGTATGGATAACGAGCGCCCGGTCGTAACGAAGGGCTAGATCGATGTGGGCTTGGAAGGCTTCATGCTGCAACCTAGGAGGGGCTTCGTCCCTGTAGAAGTCGAGTCCGCTCTCCCCGACGGCGACCACGTTAGGCCGGTCGACCAGCTCCTCGACCTCGGCCAGCACCTCCGGCCCCCATCCCGTGGCATCGTTCGGATGGACCCCAACGGCGGCGAAGACCCCGTCGATGTCCATGCCCGCGAGGGTCCTGCTGGTCTCGACATCCGTCGCCGCGCAGAGCATCCAACGAACCCCCGCTGCCCGAGCGCGATCGACGATCACGTTGGCCGGCTCCTCGCACATCTGCAGGTGACAATGCGAATCGAACCACTGCATGCCGCCCTACTCCTCGAGACGAGGGAACAACGGGTCACCCGTGCGCACCTTCGAACCCTCTGCGAGAAGACCCGGCGAGCCACTCTCCGGCAGAGAGGTATGCGCCGGGGAGCCGGCTAAGCCGAGACGGACCCAGAGCTCCGTCGCGGCTCGGGGGACGACCGGGGATGTGATGAGAGCGAGGAGACGCAACGAGTCAAGAAGCTTGTAGAGAACCACCTCCAGTCTGCGTCGCTGCCCGGGATCTTTCGCCAATGCCCAAGGCGCGACCTCTTCGACATAGGCGTTGCACTTGCGCACGAACTGCCACGCGGCCTTGCAAGCCTCGTGCACGGCCAGATCGTCGATCGCCGCGGCCATCGAATCGATCGAAGCCGAGTAGGTGTCGTCGAGCGCCCGTTCGGCGTCCGTCATCTCATCTTCCGAGGGAGGCGAGGGAACCACCCCTTCGAGATATCGCTCGGCCATCGACAGGACCCGCGATGCGAGGTTGCCGAAGTCGTTAGCGAGATCCGAGTTGTAGCGCGCGAGCATCCCTTCCCACGAGAAGCTGCCGTCGTGACCGAACGAGATCTCTCGCATGAAGTAGTAGCGGTAACCGTCTGATCCGAACGTCTCGATCAAGTCGTGAGGAGATATCCCGGTCAGCTTGCTCTTGCTCATCTTCTCCCCACCGATCTGGAGGAACCCGTGCGCGAACACGGTCAGCGGCAGAGGCAGATCGAGCGCCATGAGCATCGCCGGCCAGATGACCGAGTGGAACCACAAGATGTCCTTGCCGACGAGATGCACGTCGGCAGGCCAGATCTTCGAGAACCGATCATCGTCGTGCGCGTATCCGACTGCCGTGATGTAGTTCTGAAGGGCATCGACCCAGACATAGATGACGTGTTTGTCGTCCCACGGGACCTTGATCCCCCAGTCGAGACTCACGCGGGAGATGCTGAGATCGTCGAGCCCTTCCCGTACCTTGCCGAGGACCTCGTTCCGTCGCGACTCGGGCATGACAGATCGCGGATCGGACTCCCAAAGCTCGATCAGGCGATCGGCGTACTTGCTGAGCTTGAAGAAGTAGTTGTCCTCTTTGACGACCTCGGGAACGGTTCCGTGATCGGGGCACTTGCCGTCGATGAGCTCGTCGGGCTGCTTGAAGGCTTCACATCCAACGCAGTAGAGGCCCTCGTAGGAACCTAGGTAGATCTCCCCGCGGTCGTAGAGCGCCTGAACGAAGTGCTGCACCGGGCCCTCATGGCGGGCTTCTGTCGTCCTGATGAAATCGTCGTTCGAGATGTCGAGGGCCTTCCAGACCTCGGTCCACCGAGGGACGATCGAATCCGCCCACTCCTGTGGTGAGAGTCCGTGCTCCTCGGCCGAGCGAGCGACCTTCAGCCCGTGCTCATCGGTGCCCGTCAGGAAGTGGACGGAGCGGCCCTGCAGCCTTCTGAACCGGCAGATGAGGTCGGCCGCCACGGTCGTGTAGGCGTGGCCGAGGTGAGGCACGTCGTTTATGTAATAGATGGGGGTGCTCAGATAGAAGACCTGGTCGGACAACTGAGCCTCCCTCGAAGCCGCCCCTCACCCCCTCGACCGGGGTGAAAAACGGACGGATCAGACCAAAAAGGTTTGACGGAACATCCCTGGCAGTCATAATCAACCAATACTTACCAGTCGCCCAGGGAGCTTGACGATGAAGTCTACCGGCGTGGTGCGAAAGATCGATGAGCTAGGGCGCATCGTGTTGCCTTCGGAGCTGCGCAAAGTCTTCGGAATCAGAGAGGGCGACCAGCTAGAGATAAGCGTCGACGGCGAGCGGATAATCCTCGGCAAGCGTCAAGACGTTTGCGTGTTCTGCTCCGCCGAAGATCCTGAACTCGAGTTCCGCGGGCGCCGGATCTGCGAACGGTGCGCAGGCGAGCTCGGCCAGATGGTCCGCATGGAAGTCAAGCTCGCCGACAGCGCGTCGTCAGTCCTCTAAGAGGGCGTCGAAGACCTCTCTCCTCGGCACACCGGCTTCCTTCGCTACGGCCGACATCGCCTCCCTGCGCTCGAGTCCCTGATCCATGAGCTCCTTGGCACGGGCGGCGAGGGTCGCCGGGTCGACCATCGGCTTAGCGTCGCGGACGGCGCCGGCCACCACCAAGACGATCTCGCCTCGCGGGGGGTCTTCGGCCGCTCCCGTCGTCAACTCCTGAACCGTCCCACGGCGAACCTCCTCGTACATCTTGGTGAGCTCACGGGCGATGACCACCTGACGGTCGGGCCCGAAGATGTCGAGCAGGTCTTCCATGGACGCCTGGATACGGTGAGGCGACTCGTAGAAGACGATCGTTCTGGGTTCATCCACCAGCTCGGCGAACCGTCGACGTCTGTCCGAGCCTTTGCGTGGCAGGAAACCTTCGAAGACGAAACGAGCCGGGGGCAGACCACTGATCGCGAGAGCCGTGACGGCAGCGCTCGGGCCGGGCACGACATCGACTGGGACCTCCGCGGCGATGCACGCCGACACGAGCCGGTAGCCGGGGTCGGAGAGGCCGGGCATGCCCGCATCCGAAAGCAACGCGACCGACCTGCCGGCCTCCAACTTCTGCATCAAGGTGCGCACGGCTCTGTGTTCGGTGGCGTCGCTGTAGACGACGAGCTCCGGAGCGCGGATACCGAGGTGGCTCAACAGCTTCCGCGCCCGGCGCGTGTCCTCGCACGCGATCACATCCGACGCGGCGAGCACGGCCCCCATCCGCTCCGAAACATCACCGAGATTCCCGATCGGTGTCCCTATCAAAGTGAGCCGGCCGCTCATGCCCGCGAGACCGGCTTCCAGGGCTCGAACAGATAGCGGAACACCCCGACCAAAGCGCCCCTCCAGGATCTGGAGTCGTCGGCTACCGGTCCGCCGCTCAGATGGGAGCGAGCGACCTCGAGTGCATGCCCATTGTTGGTCACCCCGACGTGGTCGGTGATCGCTACGACATTGATGCTGCCGGGCCTCCGCCAATCACCGGTCAACCAAACGGAATCGCCCAACGCCCAGACGGCGAGACGCTCGGTCGCGGGCTCCTCGACAACGACCGTCTCGAGTCTCAGGGGCGAGGCAGGGCCGTCGATGTCGAATCCCGGCATGCCCATCACTTCCAACACCCCGGAGAGAGCGCGGACGAGGTCGCCCGCAGGTTTCCCCTCCTCACGCAGCCCTGGTTGTGGGATCGAGATCGGCGGGGGGCCGGGGGGCGGCGGGGCGAGCTCGGCCGAAGAGGCGATCTCGACGGAACGATCCCGCTCGATCCGATCCAGGATCAACGAGGCTTGCGAGTGCCCGAGCAGATGGACGGGGGGCCGCGCTTCCGAGATCTGTCGTGCGACGGTCCGAGCGACCACATCAAGATCGCCATGCGTGTCGTCGGCCGTGTAGGGGGATGAGTCCTCCCGATAAGAGAGGAGTCGAGCGCGGGCGCGGTCCATGCCCACATCTCGCGCATCCAACTCAGTCAAGGCGCCGGTGGTCGCGGTGGAGTCGACCCCACCCAACAACAAGAGCGAACCTCTCTTGCCGACGTTCGCCACCGGTGGTGCGTTGCGGATGCTGCGATCGAAGAGAGATGCCGACGCCAGTACGACGACGAGCACAGCGACCACGATCGACGCGAACCTCCCCTCCCGAGAAGTACCCGGCTCGGGAGCCGTCCCTAGCCATCCGAGGAGGATGAGCGCATGTATCGGACCGAGGAAAGCGACGAAGAGGGCGGGCAGGAAACGGCCGGTGTTGCTCAGGACGGACAAGAGCGCGGAGATCACCGACAGAAAGAGTGCATAGAACAGAACGTCGCCGGCCGGAGGGACTTTCCGTCGAGACTCGCCGGAAGTGTCCGGGGCGAAGGATCCGATCGCCCTCCTCGCCGCGACGACAGCGGCGACCCATCCGAAGATCGCCCCGGCCCCCACGAAAGGCGCGTAGCGGATCCCGACCCCCGCCAGCATCAACGCGGCCGCCGGGACGAAAAGGGCGGCTCCGATCGAGGTCGCCACCGTGGCTCGCGCCCACAGGGGCCGGAAGGGCTGTCCATCCGTAAGAGCGATCGACACGGTGCCGGCCAGGATCGAGGCACGGATGACCAGGGCCAGGATCAGCAGAGGAACCAATGTCGTCCAGCTCGAGGTCCTCAGGAGGAGCTGCTCGAGGTCGAAATACACGTCGAAGGGGAAGGCAGCCGTCGCAGCGGCCGAAGCTCCGGAGGCCGGCCACACCCCAAAGAGGATCAAGAAGCCCCCCACCAGGCCCTCTAACGCGAGAGGCGCCACCGCGAAGGGTGAGCGGCGTGCTATCCCGAGGCCGAGCCGCACCGTTCGCACAGACCGGCAGACTAACTATGCTGCCCCCCCGTGGCCGACGACCTGACACTCGACCCTGTAGAAGAAGCCGAAGCGACTCCTGAGGAGAAGCCCTCGTGGACGTCGCTCGATCAGATCGCTTTGACCGCGATCGTCACCATCGGCGGCGCCCTGAGGATCGCCCGGGTCGGCTCGCCCAGCGGGCTCATGTTCGACGAGGTCTATTACGCGAAAGATGCCTGCTGGTACCTGCTCGCCGACCCGACCACGTGTGAGATCGACGTGGAGCAACCCCAGGTCCACCCCCCACTGGCCAAGTGGGTCATCGCCTTGGGGATCCGGATCTTCGGGTACGACTCACTCGGCTGGAGGATCGCATCCGTCGTCGCCGGGACACTGACGATCGCTCTCGTCTACCTACTCGCGCGCAAGCTGCTGCGTTCGACCCTCGGTGCCAGCATCACATCGGGGTTGCTCGCCATCGATCTCCTTCACTTCACCCAGTCGCGGATCTCGATGCTGGACATCTTCGTCCCGCTCTTCGGGGTGGCAGCGTTCCTGTTCGTCGTTTATGACCGGGACCGGCTACTGGCGCGTTTCAGATCGTTCCCTCTGGAAAAAGCGGATGAGGGTGACCCTCCCGAAGGAGAGCCTCCCGAGATAGAGCCTCCGGAAGAACGGCCTCCCAACGGCATCTTCGACAGGCCCTGGCGCATCTGGGCCGGGTTGGCCGCGGCCGCGGCTATCTCATGTAAATGGACCGGTGGCCTCTTCCTTATCGGGATCATCCTTCTCACGCTCGTGTGGGAGTACGCGGCCCGCCGCCGCGACGGGGGGGGCCGTGCGCTGTGGGGCGTCCTGGTCGAGGAGGGGCCGACGATCGTGTTGTGGTTCGGGCTCGTCCCGATCGCGTTCTACATGGCCACGTATATCGGTCGCATCCATGGCGACTTCTTCGCATTGCCCTGGAGCGAGGGCTCCTGGTTCGGGTCCTGGGTGGACACGCAGAGGTACATGCTCGACTTCCATCGGGGGCTGGACGCCACACACTCGTACCAGTCGCCCCCCTGGTCCTGGATCCTCCTTAAGAGACCCGTCTCCTATGCCTACTGCGGGGGGTCGTCCTGTGCGCCTTCGATCGCAGAAGGGAGCGTCATGGAGGTCTTCGCCGGCGGCAGCCCACTCGTCTGGTGGACCTCGATACTGGCGGTGCTGTTCGCTACAGCGGCGTGGTTGAAGAGGCGGAGCATCGAGCACCCGGAGGGAGTGATCCTGATGGGCTTCTTCATCACTTACGGCCCCTGGCTCTTGCCACAGTTCGCCGACCGAGACGCGGTATTCATCTTCTATCTGCTGCCCACGGTGCCGTTCATCTGCCTGGCGCTCGGATATGTCGCCTCGAGGTTGGCGAAGTCGTTAGAGGGAAGGATCGCCGTAGCCATCTATGCGGCCGCGGCACTCGCCGTCTTCGTCTTCTATTACCCGTTGGTCGCCAACTACCCGATCAAACAGGAATCCTGGAACAAGAGGATCTGGATCTTCAACAACTGCGACAAACCGCCCGGAGTCGTCACCACCACAACGGTCACGAATACCGTCGGGGGCCGAACGAGCATCAGCTCGTCGGAAACCGTGAGCGACGCGAGCCTGCCTCCGACCGGCTGGTGCTGGATCTAGCCACTCCGCTCGCCGACTTGATCAGAACGCGCCAATAT
>JBKJYP010000122.1:0-5148 GCA_046715695.1 Actinomycetota bacterium
CGGCTTTCCATAGGACGGCAGCTTCCATAGCCCGGTTTCCTCGTGCCCTCGGGCGGATCTGCGAAGCTGAAGCGGAACGCGACCGGTAAGGGAGGGGGCGGGCGAGATAGTCAACGTGGAGGAATGAATGGACATACGTGCGCTACGCCGGGAGGGGGTCACTCGATCAAGCGGAGCGCCGCGTTGACGGGCCGCTCCCGCAACACGATTCGGAAGGGTGACCACATCCTTCCTACTCTGTGCCCTTGGAAGACACCGAGAGGGTCAGGCGCCCGAGGGAGTGGTGGGGACGCACGGTATCGTACTCAAGGAGCCTCGGAGCGAGCTTCGCATTGTGACACGCCTGCTTCTGGAGTGATGGCTTCTGTCAGCGACGTGCTCGGCTTGGTGAGATTCGAACCCCACAACCCTGCACTCCAGAGGGAACGGAACGTCAGGCAATCGTGACATTCCGCTGCGCGACATTGTTGTCGAACAGCACGAACCGCCAGTTCGCGATCGGCAAGTTAAGAATCAGCGGATTCTCGACGATGCTCGCATCGCCATCGGCAGTCGCCACCATGAGCATGGCGCCGTTGCCGCTCTGAGCCGGCGTCCATTCGAACGGTCCAAGCACAACCTGCCCGCCGGACGGAATCGGTCCTGCCCCGGCAACCCGCTGCGTCGACATCGCCGTGAAGTCACCCGGCCAGTTGAAATCGCTGCCAACCGTTCCCTGGAATCCACGAACCGACGCATTCGTCGCGCTACCGGTACCACGATTCTTCAACCGCACGTACGCGTAATTCAGCTGATTGGAAACGGGATTCTCATGCGTGGTGCCGCCGTCAGGGGCAAGGCGATTCCAGACATCCTGCGTCGACCACCAATTCGCCAGGTACGTGTACTCGCCTCCTCGTCCATCATCGATAAACACGTCAGTCGGCGGCGGCTGCCCCTCCGCGTTGATGGGCGGCCGCGTTCCCGCCGGCTGATAGAGGCCCTGCTTCTCAAAGGCCCAGCGGATAACCTTGTAGTTCGTGCCGCCGGTCTGCCCCTCGAAACTCGCCGTCGTCATGTCCGCTTGGATCAGCGCGTTAACGAACACGGTCGGGTCGCCGGTCGTCGCCGTCATCAACCCGCATCCCTGTACGATGAGATAGAACATGTACTGCGATGCGAAGAGGCGGTACGCGAGCTCCGTCGCGCTGCCGCCTGTACAGAGGTACGCGCGAAACATCGTCGACGAGAGAACTTGCTCGCCGCCGTACTGGGTGTTCCAGTTCGGGCCGAACCACGCCCACCCTTGCGCGACCGTGCGGTCATTGCGCCGACCGATGTTCGGGAACGGAAATGTCAGCCCGCGGTCCAGCAGCTGCGTATTCGGATCGGCGTAGATGCAAGCCATCGAATCGCCAGCGCTGTGCGCGAATCCGAAGTTCGGCGAGTCGACGTGGTCCCACAGCAACGCATGTCCAAACTCGTGCAGCACGACGCGCGCAGAACTGGCGATGCCCACGGTGAAGTTCGACTGCACCACGCCGAAGACGTAGGCGCCCATGCCATTGCCAGCCGCGTTGCCGCGAGCCTGTGCGTTCACCTGATTACCGAGCGCGCGTGAATCGGTCGGAATCGGAAACGTCGTGCCGTCAAAGTAGGTACCGATGTTGATCCCCATTCCTGCCACGTAGCGGTAAAGGAAATCGCAATGAGAGTACGCGTTGACGGCGGCGAATTCGCTCGTCGTCGACGAGTAATCGAAGTCGGTTCCGGCCGGCTCGGACGGCGGCACGTACGGCGGCGGGTCCACCTGCTGGAGGGAGACGTAGTTGCCGACGAGCGTCTGGGGGTTCGCAGTGGTCAATCCAGCGAGCGGTAGTGACGTCCTGTAGAGGTCGAGAGTGCCTGCCGGCGATGCGCCGGTGCAGGTGGGACAGCCCTGGGTCGGCGGATCGATCTGAAAAATCGAGCCGTTGACCCCCGAGGTGTGCGGGCGGATGTACAGCACCTCGCCAGATTCAGGGTCCAGGAGTGCCGTCCAGTGCATTCCAGGCATCTGTGTGGTCGATAGCGTGAACTGCACCTTGGTCACGACGTAGTACCGTCCCCGCACGTAATTCCCTGTGAGCCGCGGCAGCGGCAGTGGCTCCGGAGGCTCCTCAAAGCCGGGGTGCGGATCGACTTCCTGCCACCGATTCTCCGGAAAGAACTGGAAGACGACGAGCGATACGTGATTGATGATCGGCTCGCCCGCCCGGCCCTCGGTCTTGAGCTCGACGCGGAGGAGTTCGGGCGAAAGGCGGTCAGGAGTGAACGGCGCCTTCTCCAGATCGGGCAACACGGCATCGATGACCGGCTCGATCTGGCTCTCCGCCCCGATCACGCCGGCGAGGCCGGTGTGCACGCGCACCGCGACGGAGGTGTTCCAGACTCTGAGGCCGCGATACGTCTCCGCGTATTGCTGCACGGACACGTCTCCGATGCGCTTCTCGCGCTCCCACCGCAGGCGTACGCCCTCATCGCGCACCGCTCCGTCCGGCCGCTCCGCGAGCGTGGTGAGCGAAGCGTCATCGAGTTGTAAGAGCGGCGCGACTTCGTGCAGGTACACCTCTGCGAGTTGGCGCGGTGCGAGCGGCGCGACGCCGGCGGCCTGGAACGGCTCCGCGACGTGGCTAAGCGATCGCACCCGGCCCGACTCGTCGCGATGCACGTCGACGTTGGGGGTCAGTTGAAACATCTGCTCTCCTCCGCACGGTCGTTGACCAGAACGGTGACAAGATGCGACCGTTGAAACATGGTGTTCGTCTCCGGCGATCTGCCGGTCGCTATGACATGAATGTTATAGCTGCCGACGCTATTCGTATCCCTGACCGTCGTCGTATGCTTTCCCAGTTTCGTCTGCGCCATCATCAGATTGAAGGTGCGGTGTCTGAAGATGTCCTGCGACGGCAGGAGTTGCAAGCGCAGTTTCGCGAGACGCAGGTGCTCCTCCGGCACGCCGGCGGCGCGGTCCTGCTCGGTCAGATTGATGCCCTTCAACGCGTCGCGATGCGTGGCCAGCGCATTGGCCACACCGACCGTCGGGTGCATGACCTCCACTCTCACGTTTAGACCATCGATCGGCTTGCCGTTCTCGATCACCTGCGCCTCGACCGACAGCGGCTGCCCGGCCGCCAACGAATCGGGCGCAATCACGACGAGATCAGCGGCACCCTCGGAATTCGTCGGGAACTCGAACGCGCCCGACGTGACCTGGATCGCCGTCGAGTTGCTACCAGAGATCACCTGGATGTACCACTGACCGCTCTGTGGTAACGGCACGTCGAAGACGACATATCCCACCCCGATGATGACGGGTGTGATGCTGGAGATGGGCGCGTTCGGCGCAACGAGGGTGATGCTGATCTGCGACGTGGATGGGTTCGCGCTTGAGGTGTACGACAAGGCATTGTCGTCCCACACAACGCCGAACTGTACCTGCGAATTTGCGCCCGAGATCGGCGCCGGAACAAGCGTGTAACCCTGCACCTGAATCTGATTCTGCAGGTTCGCAATGGTGCGCACGAAGCTTGGCAGCCCCCGGATCTGATTGAAGATGAACATCATCGTGGAGGGAAACGGCGCGTTGTAGTACTGGCCACCGGTCCGCTGCGCGATCTGCTGCATCAGCTGCGTGTCGGCGTGCTGCCCCATGGCGCAGGCGTAGACCGGGTACCCACTGGGCAACACGCTGAGAGGAGCCGGCCCGGCGTTCTGGAAGCCGTCGGACAGGAGAACGATGCCCCGAGGGTTGGCTTGCGAGTTCAGCATCCCTTCCGCCGTCTGAAGGCCAAGCCCGATCGCGGTCGACGAGCCGTTGAACGGGAGACCCTGAATCGCCGCCGCCGCAGCAATCGCCTGCGTGAGGTTCTGATCGACAACGGCGAACGCCTGCGTCGTGTTGCCGTTCGTATCGTAGTTCACTACCCCCAAGCCGTCACCAGGTCGCGCGTACGAGACGAAGGCGGAGCCATCGCGTTTCGTGATGTCGACGTAGCCATTTGCCGTCATGCTGTACGAGGTATCGATGACGGGAACGACGTTCGCCACGGTGGGCATAGGCTCCTCCTCTGCAACTTCAACGGACCGATTTCTTCATGAGACTTCCACACTACGACACTCTCTCGCTGGATACATGTCGGCGTTTGAACGCACACCACAATGTGAAATGACTGCCTTCCTAGATTGGGCGAACGCCAGTCACTTCTCTGTCAGCGGATCGAACTCTTTCACCTCTTGAATGTCACGTTGCTTCTGATCATTACTCCCTTTTGTCGGCGCAGGACCCTATGTCCGCTGATTTTCGCCTGATGCCGACGTGGGCGTCTTGGTTGGGGTGTTTGGGTGGTGCCCACGTTGTTCGTCGCGGGCTTTACAACTTAATGCCTCTCCTGCTTGTTGTTGTGCAGGCGAGACTCTTTGCATCACGCTTATGGTTCTTCAACGACTGCATCACCGCCATCCGTCTCCTATCGACAAATCAGTGCTCTACTGAACGATAGTCCACGTTCCCGCAGCTCCTAAGGCTTTGGCGGCACGATATAGTCACCGTTAGTTGTTGGGAGAAACGATTTGACGAGCTTCTTAATGATCTTTACGAACCGCGGCTCGCGACCACTAACCGTTCCCTCTGCGCGCGCGAACGCAGGAACGACGACGAAAAGCGAACTGGCAACAACCAGTGCAGAGACGTACCGACGCATAAAACCCTCCTCGAAGTTGATCCGGCGATCCGCGCCGGATGCGTTGTTCTGGGAGGGCGCCCTTGGGAAGGAGTGACTGGCAGCGGCAGATTGCCACCCGGCGGGAGAAGATTGATCGGCGGCGAAGCTATTCGAGAGGCAGGAAGAGGAGCGTTGGATCGCGCCGCGCGCGCTCCACGAATGTTCTCACATGACGTACCAAACGGGGTGTCGCGACAGGAAACATCTCGCGCAAATAAGCAAGCGCGGTCATCGCGCGTTCTGGCAAGTGTGACGTCGCGAATTCTCCGAGCAGCACTTCAGCCAGCGCCACGGCGTCGCCCATGTCACTCGTTCCGAGCAGCGTTTCGACGATATCAAGACCAGCGAGTCCTGCTTCCTCGGGCATTTCGAGTCGCAAGAACTGCTCGCGGGCACTCTGAAACAA
>JBKJYP010000123.1:0-4342 GCA_046715695.1 Actinomycetota bacterium
CCTTATTGGCGCGTTCTGATCAAGTCGGCAGATTTCTAAGGCTCGAAGAGGCGCGCTATGCGGTGCTCTATCGAGCGTCCGACTTCGCTCGCTTGCTCGTCGTCGAGTTTCTCCGCCCACGCGTTGCGCACGTAGAAGACGTCAACGACTCGGGGGCCGAGTGTGTCGATCTTGGCGACGTGGATGTCTAGATCGAGGTCGGCCATCGCGGACGTGATCGCGTACAGGAGACCGAGTGCGTCGGGGGCCCTCACCTCGATAACGGTCGAATGCTCGGATTCGTCTTGCAGGACCCTCACGTCCGGCTGGAGAGGATCGACCGGCTTGTAGTCGAGGGCCTTGCGGCGCAAGCGAGCATCGATCGCGAGGCGGCCCGAGTAAGCACCCGCGAGATCCTCTTGGACACGCTCGATGTCGGGCGGCTCGGGACTCGTGACGACGAACCTTTCGAGCGCTAGCCCGGTGGTGGTCGCATACGCCTGCGCGCTGAGGACCGAGATCCGGTTGAGTGCCAGCACCCCCGCAGTGCGCGCCAGCGTGCCCGGGCGGTCTACAGCACAGACCGTCACGACCCATCGCCCCGCTTCGCTGCCGGGCTCGAAGCGGCACTTCACGTGACCCGGTCCCGGGGGCGAGAGGAGGAGCTTCACGTCGTCGGCCATATCGGGGACGGTGCTCGCGTCGATGTAGGAGCGGGGCAGTGTCTCGAGAACGCTCTCCGATCGTCCGGCCAGGGCCGGTTCGAATGCCTCGATCTCCCGCGCTCGAGCGCGGACATCGCTTCTCGCGGGGAGCTCACCGGTCTCGATCGCGATGAGTGCTTTGCGATACAGCTCGAGGACGAGAGCGGCCTTCCAATCGCTCCAACCCTCCGGCCCGGTAGCGCGCGCGTCGGCGATCGTCAGCACATACAAGAGCCGAAGGATCCTCGCCGTCTTGACCGTAGACGCGACCATCTCGATCACCGCGCCGTCGCTGAGGTCGCGCCGGGTCGCCGTGTCGACGAGCAAGAGGTGATGACGGACGAGGGTCGCGACCTCGTCCATGGATACGGGAGGAAGGCCCATGCGTGCTGTGATGGCGCGAGCGATCCGCTCGCCGGCGACGCTGTGGTCTTCCCCGGAACCCTTCCCGGCGTCATGGAGCAGCGTCGCGAGATAGAGCATCCCGGGATCGCCCGCCTCCGCGATCGCATCGGCAGCGAGTCGAGACTCCGCCACGATGCGGGAGATCTCCTCGATCGCTATGAACGAATGTCCGTCCACGGTGTAGCGGTGATAGGGATCGTGTTGGGGCCGCCCCCGAACCGCCAACCACTCGGGCATCAGATACCGCCACCCCCCGGCATGATCCAGAGCTTCGAGCGCGGTTGCCGAATGGTCTCCGGCCAGAAGCTCCAGGAACACATCCGCCATGGCCTCGGGCCAGCCGGCCGGAGGCTCTCCTGCGAAGCACCCTTCGAGCCAGTGCGCCGCGACGGTGCCCGGGGGCTTTCCGGTCGAGGCGACAGCAGCAAGCATCCTCAACCCCTCTACCGACGATGGCGGAACGTCCCTGTCGATCGTGACCATTCCATCGGCCACGCGCATCCCACCACCCAACGACTTCGTCGTGCCGGAGCGTCTCGGGCCGCCCAAGACTGATGAGAGGAGGTCATCGAGGAGGCGACGTCCCTCGTGCTCGATGTCGCGCGCCGCGCTGTGCACGGCGGTCATGAGCTCGTCGGCCGCGCCGTCTCCCTCGAACCCGAGTCGGCGCGCGACCGCAGGTTGCAGATGCATCCTCAGCTGATCCAGCTTGCGACCCGTCTCTGCATGCAAGCCCTCACGTGCTGCCAGAAGGATCGAAGCGGCGCCCTCGATCGTGTCGCTGACCTCGGTGCGACCCACGACAGCTGCAGCCCAACCAACCGCATGGACATCGCGGAGGGCGCCTCTGTCCTCCTTGAGGTCGGGCGCGAGCGACCAACCTGCACGGCTGGTTCGGCGGTGACGCTCCGAGGTCGACTCGACGATCCGCCTCGCCATCGCCCGGCCGTGCTTGCCCAGCCAGCGCGCCCGACGTTGGACCAGCTCTGCGAACAGAGCCTCGTCACCGGCGATCATGCGTGCGGACAGGAGCGCCGTCGCGGTATCGAGATCCGATCCGGCCAGTTCGATAGCTTCCTTCGGCCCCCGGACGGCGTGTCCCACCTGCCAACCGGCATCCCACAACGGGTAGAGGAGGCCACGCAATGTCGCGGCCGTGACCTTGCTGCGCTCCGGGAGCAGGAACAGAAGGTCTATGTCCGAGTGCGGCGACAACTCACCACGGCCGTACCCACCCACGGCGAGGACCGCTACTCCTGGGTTGGGCCCGAGCGTATCCAGCGCCAGGGTCTCGAGGGCCGAGTCGATCTCTTGCGACCGAGAACGCGCCGCGGCCGCTCCTTCGTGAAGAAGAAGCGGCCGTGCGGCTCTGATGCCGGCTAGGTCTGCT
This sequence comes from Actinomycetota bacterium, assembly GCA_046715695.1. Classification (GTDB taxonomy): domain Bacteria; phylum Actinomycetota; class CADDZG01; order CADDZG01; family WHSQ01; genus DATLNM01. Next base: position 2,479 of record JBKJYP010000123.1, read on the forward strand.
GCCACTTTCGTTTAGAGGGCGTCGGGGCCCTTCTCGCCCGTGCGGATCCGAACGATCGATTCGACCGGGACTACCCACACCTTGCCGTCACCGATCGCGTCGGTCCGGCCCGAGGTCACGATCGCCTTGACGGCTTCTTCGACCTGCTCGTCGTCGAGCACGACCTCGATGCGGATCTTGGGCACGAAGTCGACCTGGTATTCGGCCCCCCGGTAGACCTCGGTGTGGCCACGCTGCCTACCGAAGCCCCGGGCATCCGTGACCGTCATACCTTGGATGCCGACGCCTTCGAGAGCCTCTTTGACCTCGTCCAGCTTGAAGGGCTTGATGACTGCGATGACGGCTTTCATCAGGCCTCACTTCCTTGCGTCACACGCACGGGAGCAGCTGCCGTTGCCATGGTTGGTGCTGCGGCATGGACGTGAGAGAAGCCGCTTCCTTCCGAGAACGCATAACCGGATTCGGAGTGCTGTGAGAGATCGAGGCCGGTGATCTCTTCCTCCTCGGTGACGCGCAGGCCGATCGTCGCGTCGATGAGCTTCAGCAGTCCGTAGCTGGCGATGAAGGAGAAGGCGAGCGTGGCTCCGATAGCGATGACCTGCTTGCCGAGCAGCGTCGCGCCGCCCCCGAACAGGAGACCGTCGACACCGGCCGAGTTGATCGCGGCATCGGCGAACACACCGGTTAGCAGCGCTCCGACGATCCCTCCGACCATGTGAACGCCGACGACGTCGAGCGAGTCGTCGTAGCCCAGCTTGAACTTGAGGCCGACCGCCCAGGCACAGATGACTCCACCGGCGAGCCCGATCGCGATCGCTGCGACGGGACCGACGAAGCCGGCGGCGGGTGTGATGGCCACGAGTCCGGCCACACCACCAGAGGCGACACCGAGCGTCGTGGACTTCCTAGACTTGAGGGCGTCCATGAGCGCCCACCCGCAGGCTCCGGCCGCAGCACCGAGGTGCGTCGCCAGAAAGGCGCTGGAGGCGAGGCCGTTGGCGCCGAGTGCGCTACCGGCGTTGAAGCCGAACCAGCCGAACCACAGGATGCCGGTTCCCAACATCGTCATCGTCAGGTTGTGTGGAAGAAACGCTTCCTTACCGAACCCCTTGCGTTTGCCGATGACCATCGTTGCTGCGAGTGCCGCAACACCGGCGTTGATGTGGACCACGGTCCCACCGGCGAAGTCAAGCGCTCCGAGCTCACGGATCCAACCGCCCGGAGCCCACACCCAGTGAGCGACCGGCGAGTAGATGAGGAGCAGCCACAGGCTGATGAAGACGACGTAGCCCGAGAACTTCATGCGCTCGGCGAACGCGCCGGTGATAAGTGCCGGGGTGATGACCGCGAACATCATCTGGAAGATCGCGAACAGCGTGTGCGGGATCGTCGCCGCGAGGTCGGCGTTCGGCTCCGCCCCCACGCCGTTGAAGGCCAAGAAGTCGAGGCCCCCGATGAGCCCGCCTTTGTCCGGCCCGAAGGCCAGGGTGTAACCGATCAGGACCCACAGGACCGAGACGATCCCGAGGGCGAAGACGCTCTGCATGAGCGTCCCGAGTACGTTCTTGGTGCGGACCATCCCGCCGTAGAACAATGCAAGCCCCGGTGTCATGAACATCACCAAGGCTGATGAGACGAGGATAAAAGCGGTATCTCCGGTATCCATCCTGTTCCTTTCTCCGGGCTGAAGTAGCTGTGTCCGGTCGGCGGTGTCCGGCTGCCCCCAGGTTTATGGGACGGAGGTTTCCGTTGTGTTTCCTGACGGTTTCCGCGCCGTAACGATTCGTCCACACCCCTCATGGGATGATCGGGTGATGGGCGTTGTGGATGTTGACTACGAAGAGCTGATCTCTTCTTGCGAGCG
>JBKJYP010000124.1:0-6939 GCA_046715695.1 Actinomycetota bacterium
AGGTCGCAGATCGCGGCCCGAAGCTTGGGGATGCCCTTGGATGCGGAATAGCGATGGTTGCGGGGGTTGTCGACCGCCTCCTTGAGCTTCTCGACGACGGCTTCGGGGGTGGGGATGTCGGGGTTGCCCATCCCCAGATCGATTATGTCCTCGCCATCACGGCGCGCTTTCGCCTTCAGCTCGTTGACAATCGAGAAGACGTAGGGCGGGAAGCGTTCTATCCGGCGGAACTCCATTGAGTCAAAATAACGCCTGTGGCAGGACCCCTAGTCGTTGGGGTCGTCGAGGTCGGGTGTGGCGCCATCGAGGCGCTCGAGGCCCCCGAGCATCATCTGTCCGTCGCGGAGCTCGGCGGTGATGCTCACGATCCCACCGTTGCCTACTCCACGGATGCGGGCCGACCGGCGGTCGTCGTAACCGAGGGCCTCTGCCGAGAGCCATCGGATCGTCCCACCGTGACTAACGACAACCACATCCCCATCGGGGACCGCTTCTAGGAGCCGGTGCAGACCCTCTAGGGAGCGCGCCCGCACCTGCTGAGGGGATTCGCCGTTGGGCCGGGTGCTGTAGTGGCGGGCAGGTCCCCACATGTCCGGCCAGCGCTCCTTTATCTCGTCCACGTGGAGCCCTTCCCAATCACCTTGATCGATCTCCCGGAAAGCCGGGTCCTCGATGAGCTCGAGCCCGTGGGTCTCGGCGATCACGCGCGCCGTGTTCCGAGCGCGCTTCAGGTCGCTGGAGGCCACCGCGGTCAGTGGGATGTTGGAGAGAGCGTGAGCAGCCTCGACCGCCTGGCGCCGGCCGTCGTCGTTGAGCTCGATGTCGGCCTGGCCCTGAGCCCTCTTGTCGTGGTTCCACTCGGTCGCCCCATGGCGAACGAGGTAGACCCTCCGCGCCGCGCTACTCAATCGCCGGCGCGACGCAGGCGGAGAGCGTTGAGGACGACGCTCACCGACGAGATGGCCATCGCTGCCGCAGCGATCATCGGATCGAGTAGCCCGGCTATCGCTGCCGGGATCATGACCGTGTTGTAGAAGAAGGCCCAGAACAGGTTCTGCTTGATCGTCCTGAGGGTGCGTCGAGAAAGGTCGATGGCTGCGGGGACCAACATCGGGTCGTCTCTCATCAAGGTCACATCGGCAGCCTCCAAAGCAACACCGGCCCCCGAGCCGACAGCGATGCCAAGATCGGCTTGAGCGAGCGCCGGCGCGTCGTTGATGCCGTCCCCCACCATCGCCACCTTGTGCCCGGCCGCCTGCAACTTCTTGATCTCGTCCACCTTGCCCTCCGGCAGGACGCCGGCGACGACGCTGTCGATCCCGATGGCATCTGCGACCGTGCGGGCGGCAGTCTCGTTGTCACCGGTGACGAGAGCGACCGTGAGGCCCATGAGCTTGAGCTCCTGGATCGTCTCGGCCGACGAGGCACGGATCGTGTCCGAAAGTCCGATGACTCCGATGAGTGCGGCCCCCTCGGCAACCCAAACCACCGTCATGCCCTCGGACTCCAGCTGCTGAGCGACCTCCAGCAGGTCCGCCGAGGCATCCGAAACCGCCTCTCCGATGATCGACTTGCGTCCTATCGTCAGGTCTCGACCTTCGACGCGAGCATGCACACCGCTGCCGGCGAGCGACTCGAAGCTCTCGGGTTCGGTCAACTCGAGGGAACGCTTCTTCGCCGCCGTCACGATCGCGCGGCCGATGGGATGCTCCGATCTCTCCTCCGCGGAGGCGACCAGTCGCAGCAGGTCGGATACGGAAGGCAGACCGGGTTTATCGTCCGGGACAACCGCGACCAGCGACATCTTGCCCTCGGTGATCGACCCCGTCTTGTCCAAGAGGACGACGTCTATCAAGTGCGACCGCTCGAGGACCTCGCCACCCCGGATGAGGATCCCGAGCTGCGCGCCCCGGCCGGTGCCCACCATGATCGCCGCCGGTGTGGCCAACCCCATCGCGCAAGGACAAGCGATGATGAGCACGGAAACTGCGGTCAGGATCGAGGCCTCGAGGCCATAACCGAGGATCAACCAACCCACGAACGTTGCTGCCGCTATCACCAGAACCGCGGGTACGAAGATCGACGACACCTTGTCGGCGAGCTTCTCGATGGGGGCCTTGCGCCCCTGCGCCTCGTCCACGAGCCGCACGACCCGCGCGAATGCGCTCGCGCTACCAACACGGTCGGCGCGCATCACGAAGGAGCCCGAGGTGTTAACGGTGGCTCCCCAAACTTCGTCACCCGCGGTCTTGTCGACGGGCACCGGTTCGCCGGTGAAACTCGCTTCGTCGAGGCTCCCGGAACCTTCGACGAGAACACCGTCCGCGGGGACACGATCGCCGGGACGAACACGGAGCAGGTCTCCGGGGACGATCTCGTCGATGGAGACTTCGATCTCTTCTCCATCGCGGATCACCATCGCCCGCTTGGGCTCGAGCTCCAGCAGTCCGCGGATGGCCTCTGATGCCCGGCTCTTCGAAAGATGCTCTGCGTAACGACCCGCGAGCAAGAAGGTGATGATGACCGACGACGTCTCGAAGTACACGTGCCCGCCCGCGAACAACGCGTAGACAGAATAGAAGTAGGCCGCGAGCGTCCCGAGTGCGATCAGTGTGTCCATGTTGGACGAGAAGTGCCGCGCCTGGCGCCAAGCGGCCAGGAGGAAGGGCGCACCCGCCCAGAACTGCACGGGGGTGACAAGAACGAGTTGCACCCAGGGCCAGGGTTCTTCCATCCCGAGCACCATGGCGATCACGACGGCCGGCACCGACAACGCCGTGGCGACGAGGAGCTTGCGCCTCAGATCGCGCAGGTCGTGGTTCGGGGGTTCGGCTGGCGTGTCCTCTGTCACGGCCTGAGGCACGGGATCCGACGAGATGACAACGGTCTTCGTCTCTTTGGCCGGAGCCTGGACGACGACCAGCTCGTAACCGGCCGCCTTCACTACAGCCGCCAGGCCATCCGGGTCCACGCCCGGCTCGGTGGTCACCGTGGCTTTCTCGGTGGCGAGGTTCACGCCCGCGATCAGGACGCCCGGCGAATCGGCGAGCGCTCGCTCGACACGACGCGCGCAGGAAGCGCAGGTCATCCCCTTGACGGGGAAGCTCTGCAGGACCGCATCCTGCGGGATGGGCTCTACGACCTCCTCGACGGAGGCCTCCTCAGATACCAGCGGAAGTTGTTTCAACGATTCCTCTCCATGTACCGATTATACCCCCCGGGGGTATCAGAGGGCGCTCCGCACCGGCCCCGCCAGGCTCTCGTAGACGCCGGGATCCCCGGCGTTCGGGAAGCTCAGTATCACCTCTTCTGCGCCCGCGGTCACGTAATCCGAGATGCGCTCGGCCAGGACTAGGTCCTCTACGCCGTGCTTGGCGATCCCCGCCCAGGTGACGGCTATGTCGCGCTCTCCGGCCCGAGTCCGCAGCCGGGCCACATCCGAGCTGAAACGCTTCACCGAACCTCCCCAGCCGTTCCATCCGTCAGCGAGTCGGGCGGCGATGTCGATGGCGTCGTCGGAGCGCCCGGCGACCCAGATAGGAGATGTGATCCCCTGCATCTGGCGCACCGTCTCCTCTAGCTGCTCGATCCGGGCATCGCCTCCGAGGTAAGGGATCCCGAAGGCTTCGTTCTCGTCTCGACTGGCTTCATCCCCGCTGCCTATGGCAACCGTCAGCCGACCGGGGCCGATCTCTTCCACGGTTTCGGCCATCCGTGCCAGAAGGGCCGTGTTGCGAAGTGTCGATCTCGTCACCAGGGTTCCCACCCGGATGCGCTCGGTCGCGCCGGCCGCCCATGCGAGCGCGCTCCAGCATTCCAATACCGGACGCTCCTTGTCGCCAGAGAGCGGCCAGAGATGGTCGAAGACCCAGATGGAATCGAGACCGAGGTCTTCCGCTCGTCTAACGCCGTCCTGGAACTTGGAAGGATCGCCTGTGAACTGGGGAAGCGTCACCCCGAGACGGACTGTTTGGCGTCCGGCCGAGCCCACCCGCTCTGTGCTCATGCGGAGCGCACGATGAGATAGCAGACGAGGAATTGGGTGACCCCACCCGTCAGGAGCGCGACGTAATAGAGCCCGGTCGCCGACTGGATGGAGCGGATAGAAACGCACCTACGTGCCATCCAGATGACGGCTCCGGTCGCAACCACGAGAGCGGCCCAGATCCCGAAGAACGCGGGCCCGAAGGAGAGGCCAAATCCCGGCAATCCCAAGACTGCTCCGTCCGTCGTGGCGTCCAGCAATCGGGGCGCGGAGATGGCCCCGATCGTCGCTGCAATGGTGGTGGAGATCGATGCAACCGTGCTGAGCCGGGCGAGAGCTTCTGGCTTCAGGCCGGGTTGGTTGAGATACCAGTGGCCGAGCAGCATCCCGTTGGTCACGCCCCCGAGCAGCGCCGCACCGGCGATGAGGTGCAACGATCCGAGGACATCCGGCCACCCCCCGAGGTCACGCCCGGCGATCCATATGGCAGCGGCTCCGGCCACCGTGGCCAACGCACCGGCAACAACCGGTGAGGTGTCGCTCTCGAGATACTGGGATACGAGGTAGATGGCCGCACCGGCTGCAGCAGCGATCGTCGCGAACGCGAAGGAGTCACCTGAAGCTCTTCCTGCGGCTAGAGCGATGACGCCAAACCCGAACACGGTCCAAGCCATGATCCGGAAATGGCCCCGCTTGATGAAGCCCCAAGATTGCGTCCAGGCGCCGAATGCGATGGACCCGATCGTCCAATCCAGCGCGACCAACGCCAAGACGGTGCTCGCTTCCTCCAAGGTGCGTTAAGAGCCGAAACGCTTACGGAGCCATCCCGGCACCAGTCCGGCGGAGATGTCGACGATCTGCCGCACCACATCGAGGACGTTCTCGTCACCCTCCCAGTGCTCGTACACGACATTCTCAGGCACTCGGTTGAGGATCTGATCGAGAGCGAACGCTGCGAGCACAAGGTCGTCGACGTGTCCGAGGCCCGGGATGAAATCGGGGATGAGATCGATGGGTGAGACAAGGTATGCGCCCAACATGAACAGGATCGCTTTGCTTCTCGGTGGCACCCGTGGATCGCGGGCCAAGCGCCACATCAGCTTTATTAATCGTGGGAGGAGCAGTATGAGCTCGGACAACCGAACGGGGACCGAGTCCTTCTCTCCGGCAGGTGGCAGCTGCGGATCAGCCATCTATGAGCTCACCCGCCAGTAAGGCTGCTCCGATGATGCCGGCGTCCACCTTCAACCGGGTGACGTCGAGCCTCATCGGGCGGCGCTTCTGGGCTTGGCTCAACCGCGCCAACTCGTCCCGCGCGGGACCGAGGAATGGCTCGCCGGCACCTATGACGCTTCCGGCGAGAACGATCATCTCCGGATCGAAGATGTTGGCGATGTTGGAAAGGCCGATCCCAAGCGCACGGCCGGCACGGCGAAGCACGTCGCGTGCGCTCTCATCGAGCTCCCTGGCAGCCTTCGCCGTGTGCTCGGCCGTGATGGCGTCTACCGACCCCGAGAAAGAGATCATGGAACTCTGAGGGTTCTCCGTAGCGGCGGCACGAGCAGCTCTGCCGATCGCGTTGCCCGAAGCGAACTGCTCGAGACAGCCCCGCAGGCCGCAGGAGCACGGCGGCCCATCGATGTCGATGATCATGTGGCCGGCTTCGGCCCCCGCACCGGTGTGACCCCGAAGCAGCACGCCATCGATCACGAAGCCACTCCCGATCCCGGTGCCGATCGTCAGCATCGCCACGTTCTTGGATCCCGACGCGGCCCCGAGCTTCGTCTCACCCCATGTGGCCGCGTTCGCGTCGTTGTCGACCATCACGGGCAGATCGACCCGGGCCTCGATGGCCGCGCGGATGTGAGGGTCGTCGTATGTGACGTTGGGAGAGCACGTGACGTTGCCGGTCGAATGATCCACGAACCCGGCGACCCCGACGCCCACGGCATCTACCTCGATGCCATCCGATGTCGATCTCTCGAGGAGCTCCTCGACGACCGCGATGATCCCTTTGGTTCCCGCGGTTGGGTCCGTGGGTCGCTCCGCGCGGATAAGGATCTCGCCGTCTGGCGCGACCACTCCACCCTTGGTCGTGGTGCCACCGACATCAACGCCTATCAGTCTCGCTCTATCCGACATCGATCCTCCGCACCTTGGCGCCGTCCGTCTCGGTCTGGCCCTGAGCTTTCCTCATGTTCTCGACTGCGCCCACGACCCCCTCCGCTTCCTCGAGAAGGATCGAGAAAGCCGCGAGCATCTCTCGGGCGGCACCGGCGAGGTGATCCAAGACCTCGGGACGCGTCGTCCGCAAGACCCCGATCGCAGCACAGATGGGGCAGTACGCGCAGTTGGCCGCGTGCTCATGGTTGCCACCGAAAAGGTCGCTGTATCGGGCTGCTCGCTCTCCTTCATCTTTCATCCGGTGCCTATCCTCTCAAAGGTCACTTCAAGCCTGTCCCCCACCATCAGGGCGCCTGCGAGCTTGGCTGAGGCAAGGGAAGAAGGCAGTATCACCGTTCGGCGGTAAGGCCCGACCTTCACGAAGAGTTCGTCGCCCTTGCTCGAGAGATCGACATCCTCCCGAGAAGCGAAAGGGAGGTGGAGGCTGAGGACCCTGCTGTCGCCTCGGGAGTCGAGACGCATCGGCTCGCCTGCGAACAGGATCTCACCCGGGTCGAGATCGCCATACAGCTCACTTCCCATATCGGCGAGAGACTCGGATCCGACGACCTCTCGATCGCGCAAGAGGGAGGTGAGTATCGGGACCGGTTCGAACGCCGAGTGGATCGTCTCCATGTGTTCGGCCTGCAGCTGTTTCCAACGCACGAAGTAGGGGTCCGAGACCTCGTCGGGGAGCAGACGGTTCGCGATGACAGCGTCGACCTTGTAGCCGAACAGGTTGAGGTAGGTGAAGGTCCGGCGGGCCTCGGCGATCACCATCTTCTCTGGGT
>JBKJYP010000125.1:0-9566 GCA_046715695.1 Actinomycetota bacterium
GCGTAGGAGTGGTCGAAATAGAAATACGAGGGCAACCCCGCCTCTTCGGAGCCACTCCCCTGGAGGGTGTTCCAACCGATATGAGGGATCCTCACATCCCCTCTCAGGCGGCGGACCTCACCCTCCAGCACGCCGAGGCCCTCGATCCCCCGGCCCTCCTCACTGGACCCGAAGAGGATCTGGAGGCCGAGGCAGATCCCGAGGAAAGGCCTGTCATCCGCGATCCAATCGCGGATGAGATCGTCGAACCCACCTTCGGCCAAACTCGTCATGCAACGGCCGAAGATGCCTTGCCCGGGGACACAGATCCCGTCGCAGTCCCCAGCACGACTTGGCTCGGATGTGACTACGGGTATCAACCCGGCTGCCTCCAAGGCCTTGGCGACGCTGCGCAGGTTGCCCATCCCATGATCGACCACCGCTACGCGTTTGCCCCCGCCGCGCGCCGGGGGTGGCGTCGGCTCTCTCAAAGAGATCCCTTGGTCGAAGGGATCTCGTCGGGAGCTGATGGATCGATCGCGAGTGCCTGCGCAAGGGCACGCGCCACTCCCTTGAAGATGGCCTCCACTCCGTGGTGAGCGTTCCGTGATGCGAGCAGGCGCACGTGCATCGTGATGCCGGCGCTCCGGCACACGGCTTGTAAGAACTCCTCGGTCAACGACACGTCGTAGGCCCCGACAGCATCGGTCCCGAGCTCGGCTTCGTAGACGAGGAGGGGGCGGCCCGAGATGTCGATCGCGACCTGGGCCAGCGATTCCTCCATAGGAACGAGGGCATCGCCGTACCTGGTCAGCCCCCGTTTGTCGCCGATCGCCTCGAGGATGGCCTCCCCGAGACAGATGCCAACATCCTCGACCGTGTGGTGGGCATCGATCTCGAGATCGCCCTTCGCCGTCACCTTGAGCCCCAACCTGGCGTGCCGGCCGATCTGATCCAGCATGTGATCGAAGAATGGCACTCCCGTAGCGGCGGAGACCTCTCCGCCGCCGAGATCGAGCTCGAGCAACACCGACGTCTCGGAGGTCGTGCGCTCCACGCGTGCCTTGCGATCACTCATCGGACACGATCTCTCTCATGGCATCCAAGAAGACCGCCGTCTCCTCGGGGGTCCCTGCGGTGACGCGGAGGCAGTCGGTCAGTTGTGCGTGGCCGGCGTAGCTACGGATCAGGATGCCTCGCTCCAGCAAACGGTTCCAAACGGCATCCGCGCCGTCGATCTGGAACAGCACGAAGTTGGCCCGGGACGGCCAGACCTTGAGACCCATAGCCCCAAGCTCCACCGTTATCAGATCGCGCTGTTCGATGATCCGGTCGAGCATCTCCGCTGCGCTCCCGTCTTTCTCGAGTGCCACCGTCGCTGCTAGTTGCGTCAAGGACGACAGATGGTACGGGAGGCGCACCGCGGCCAGGGCCGAGATGACGTGCGGGGATGAAAGCGCATAGCCGATGCGTGCCCCCGCCATCCGCCAGGCCTTTGACAACGTCCTCACCACCACGAGATTGGGATGTTCGAGGAGGAGGTTGGCCGCGCCGCTCTCCTCTCGGTCGAACTCTCGGTAAGCCTCATCCACGATCACAAGGCCGTCGGTCTCTTCGGCGAGAGCTTTGATGGTCCCCAGCGGCTCGCGATGCCCGGTCGGGTTGTTGGGAGAGCAGCAGAAGATCACGCCCGGCCGATGTTCCTTGATCGCCGGAACCGCTTCGTCGAGATCGATCTCGAAACTCGTGTCTCGCCGAGCGTCGATCACCGCGGTGCCTGCAACGCGCGCGATGATCGAGTGCATCGGATACGTGGGCTCGAACACGAGTGCGGACCGTCCCGCTCCTCCGAACGCGAGGAGGAGTTGAAGTAGCACCTCGTTCGAACCGTTGGCGGCCCAGACATGATCGGAGGTGGTGCCCGCGCGCGACGCAAGCATGCTGCGAAGCACCCGCGCGTCCCTGTCTGGATAACGGTTCAACCCGAGGTCCCCGACCCCATCTGCGATCGCATCGAGCACCTCGGCGGGAGGCGCGTATGGGGACTCGTTGGTGTTCATCCGATACGGCACGTCGAGTTGGGGCGCCGCATACGGGATGAGATTTTCGAGGTCCGGACGGATCATCGGTCCTGCACTCATGTCGCGTCCATGCGGATCTCGACCGAGCGGGCATGGGACTCGAGCCCTTCCGCTTGGGCGAGCGCTCCGATGTGGGGAGCGACCTCGGCGAGGGCGGAGCGCGACAGCGACGTCACATAGATGCTCTTGACGAAATCTCGCACGCTCAGCCCCGAGGCCCAGCGCGCTGCTCCTCCCGTAGGCAGGACGTGGTTCGAGCTCCCGGCGTAGTCGCCGACGGCAACGGGCGTGTTATCGCCGAGGAAGACCGAGCCCACGTTGCGCACATGGGCGAGGGCCGAACGAGGGTCGGCGACGGACAGTTGGAGGTGCTCCGGAGCGAACGCATCCGAAGTGGCGAGCGCGTGTTCGAGGTCGCGTACGAGCACCGCTTTGCCGCCTTCGATCAAGGCGTTCTCGACATCGTCGGAGCGCGCGTGGGTTACCAGCTCGGCTTCGAGCGCGGCCTCAACTTCCTCGATGAGGGGTCCCGACGACGTGACCAGGACGTGGGAGCCATGGGGGCCGTGCTCTGCCTGCGCTATGAGGTCGACGGCGAGGACCGGGGGCCGCGCCGAGTCGTCCGCCACGATCAGGAGTTCCGTCGGGCCGGCATCGGTGTCTGTGCCGACCCATCCGCGGACGAGCTTCTTCGCCGCGGTGACGTAGATGTTGCCCGGGCCCACGATCTTGTCGACGGGCCTCACGGTTTCCGTTCCGTAGGCGAGCGCTCCGATCGCCTGGGCGCCTCCGATCGCATAGACCTCCTCGACGCCTGCGATGGCGCACGCGGCGAGGACGGCTCGGGGAAGCCTGCCGTCGGGGCCGGGTGGCGAGCAGACGGCGATGCCCTGGACGCCGGCGACGCGAGCGGGGATCGCCGCCATCAGGACCGAGGATGGATAGGCCCCGCGACCTCCAGGCACGTAGATCCCGGCCCGGCGGAGCGGACGGATCACCTCGCCCGTCAGCGTCCCCTCCACCTCAGCCAGCGCGTCTGAGGGAAGGGCTGCCTTGGAGAAAGCCTCCAGGCGGGAGGCCATGGACTCGAGGGCCTTGAGCAATTCCGCCGGGACGTCATCGAGGGCCCCACGGATCTCGTCTTCAGGAACCCGGATCGAGGTGAGCTCGACACCGTCGAAGCGCTTGGTGAGCTCCAGCAGGGCCGCATCCCAATCGAGGCGGACGGCGTTCACTGCCTCTCCCGCAGCCGCCTCGGCCCCCCCAAGATCTCCCGGCACCTGCGGCCGGGGCACGGGCACGGGGCCCTGGATCTCTCTGCCGTCTATGAGCTCGAGCATGCGCCAGAGACTACGCGCTCGGGTTGAGGGGCCTAGGGAGGGGTCGGGCTAGGTGGAGTCTCCTTCGTAGCCGCAGTCGCGGCACAGCAGCGACCCCAGCATCTTGCTGAGCCGGGTGCCCTTGCACGACGGGCACCGGTCGAGGCCGCCCGTCCAAGCGGGATCGCCTGCCTGGCAATCGGGACAGATCAGGATCTGCTCTCCACCCTTGACGCCACGGGCCCAAGGCGACGCCCCCTTGACCGGATCGGTCTGGACTTTCCCGCACGTAGCACAAGGCACCGCACCACGATACGGGGAGCCTGCGATCAAAGAAAGTTTGAAGAAGTTGTTTGGTTTGGCCCTTCGGGCCCGTTTCTTGTCACTGGGCTCCTATAGACTCGAACGTATGTTCGATACCCTCGGAAAAGTCAAGGCGGGTCTCCTGTCGATGGTTCAGGGGATGGACCCAGAGACACTTGGGGCCCAGCACGCGCGGGACCTCGTCGAGGACTTCGCCGAGATCGAACGGATCGCGGCGGCCGGCAAGGCATTAGCGGCCCGCCGGGTGGCGGAGTCGGGGGCCTGGAAGAGCGACGGCGACCGGTCCCCCGCCCATTGGGTGGCCCGGACCACCAAGACTTCTGTTGGCGCAGCTGTGGGGATGCTCGAGACGGCCGAGCGGGTCGCGGCGCTACCTGCTACCGATGCCGCGATGAGGGCCGGAGAACTGTCGGAAAGTCAAGCCAGAGAGATAACCGCAGCTGCGACGGCAAGCCCGGCAGCGGAGAAGAGCCTGCTGGAGAGAGCTGCCTCGGGGTCCGTTTCAGAATTGAGGACGGTCTGTGCCCAGGTCAAGGCGGCATCGGTTCCGGACGAGATGGCTGGATATGAGCGGATCCGTCGGCGCCGACGGATCCGGCACTGGACCGATCCCGATGGTGCTTTCCGCATGGACGTGGTCATGACGCCGGATGCAGGAGGGACTTTGCTTGCCGCTCTCGAGCCTTACAAGGATCGGATCTTCACCGAGGCTCGCAAGGCTGGGCGCCGAGACGCCTACGAGGCTTATGCCGCGGATGCACTGGTGGCGATGGCCGAGCACAGCCGGGACTGCGACGAGAACCCCGTCAAGAAGGGCCCAGGGACCATGGTCCACATCAGGGTCGACCACAGTGCGTTCGAACGAGGGACCCTGGCGGATGGCGAAACCTGCGAGATCCCCGGTGTTGGTCCGATCCCCGTCACCGTCGCTCGTGACCTGGCCCAGGATGCGATCCTCTCGGCTCTAATCACCGATGGCGTCGATGTTCGGGCCGTGTGCAACCTGGGGCGGAACATCCCATCCCGCCTAAGGGCGGCGGTTATCGATCGGGATGAGACGTGCGTGGTTCCCGGATGCGATGTCCGGCATGGACTCGAGATCGACCACATGATCCCCGTGTCGGAAGGCGGGCCTACCATTCTCGGGAACCTCGACAGGCTCTGTGGATGGCATCACTACCTGAAGACGCACAAGGGATATCTGCTGTCGGGAGGGCCGGGGACGTGGCGATTCACTCCGCCCTCGCGGAATTAGAATGCACGGAACTAGACCGCCGCGAAGGCCTCTGGGCCTAGGAGGGCTTTCAGTTCCGCGTGCAGGCCGTTGGTGGTGTCGACCCAGAACTCGCTCCCCAACCTGAGCACCGTCGTCTGTTCGGCCGCCGCTAGATGCAAGAAGACCGGGGTCGAGCCGGCGTGGGAGCGGAGCACCTCTTTGAGCGAGCCGATCACCGACGCGGTGCAGGCGAGGGCGGGGAGCTTGATCTCGAGCGGACGGTTCTCGCCGAGGGCCGGCTCGCGGATCTCTTGCGCGTGTAGCAGGACCGTGTCGTCACGAGCATCACGTTCGACCCGGCCCTTGACGAGCAGGATCGCGTCGGGACGAAGCATGGCCATGTGTTGCGTGAAGACCTTGGCGAAGATGATGACCTCGACCCGGGCCCCCGAAAGGTCCTCGAGATAGATGGTGGCCATGAGGTCGCCGCGCTTCGTGAGCTTCTTCGAGAGGGTCGCGACCATCCCACCGACCGTGAGGTATTCACCGGCGGGGCGATCCGCCAGCCCGGCGATGGTGCACTCGGTCATCCGAGCGAGCAGCCCTTCGACGCCGAGAAGCGGGTGGTCGGAGACGAACAGCCCGAGGACGTCGCGCTCCATCGCAAGAAGCACGTCCTTGGGATACTCGTCTATGGCGATAGCCGTATCGAGTCTCGAGACTCCGTTGCTCTCGGCCTCGACCGCAGCGAACAAGGAGAACTGACCGGCCTCTTCTTGCTTGCGCGCTGCGATGACCTCTCCGCAGATGCCCTCATACGCCTCGAGCAAGCCCTTGCGCGTGTGACCCAGAGATTCGAACGCGCCCGCTTTGACGAGAGATTCCATCGTCTTCTTGTTGAGGCAGATGTAATCGACCTTGCGGCAGAAATCGTGGAAGGACTCGAACCGGCCGCGCGTCCGGCGAGCTTCGACGATCTTCTCGACGACGCCCTCGCCTACATGGCGTACGGCGGAGAGGCCGAAACGGACCGAGTCCGAGGTCGGTGTGAAGTCCGTCTCCGACTCGTTGATGTCGGGGATCAGGACAGGGATCTGCATCTTGCGAGCCATGTAGAGGTACTTGGGCTTGTCGTCTTTCCTGTCCTTGACCGAAGTAAGAAGCGCGGCCATGTACTCGACCGGGTAATGCGCCTTCAACCATGCCGTCTGGTACGCGATGTACGCATAGGCAGCGGAGTGCGCACGGTTGAACGAATAGTCGGCGAACGGCTGGATCAGGCCCCACAACCGTTTCGCTTCGTCGACGGACAAGCCGAAGTCGCCACAACCCTTGATGAACAGCGGCTCGTGCTCCGCCATGATGTCGCGCTTCTTCTTGCCGATCGCCTTGCGGACGTTGTCGGCCTCGCCAGCCGTGTACCCGGCGAGCTTCTGCAGCAGGAGGACGACCTGTTCCTGGTAGACGAGGACGCCGTACGTCTCTTTGGTGATGTCCTCCAGCGCGGAATGGAGATAGACGATCTTGCTCGGGTCATTCTTGCGCTCGATGTATGCGGGGATCTCGGCCATAGGGCCGGGTCTGTAGAGCGCGATGAGGGCCATGATGTGCTCGAAGCGGTCGGGTTTCAGCTGCACGAGCAGTCGTCGCATGCCCTCGGACTCGAGCTGGAAGACCCCATCGGAGTCGCCACGCCGCAGCATCTCGTAGACCTTGGGATCGTCGAGGTCGAGGTTGTCGACGTCTGCCTCGATACCCCGGTTCGCGCGGATGTTCTCGAGTGCGTACTCGATGACCGTGAGGTTCCGGAGGCCGAGGAAGTCCATCTTCAGGAGCCCGAGCTTCTCGATGCCGGTCATGTCGTACTGGGTGACGATCTCGCCGTGATCGCCGACCTTGAGCGGCACATGCTCGATCAGTGGGTCCTTGCCGATAACCACCCCCGCTGCATGGATCCCGGCCGACCTCTTGAGGTTCTCGATCCGCAGCGCGGTCTCGATGATCTCCTTGGCTGCTCCACCCTCGCCGAAGGCTTCCTTCAACTCCGGAGATGTTTCCAGGGCGGACTCGAGACCGGAATCGCGCCCCATGATCAACGGCGGATACATCTTCGTTAAGCGGTCCCCCTCCTGGTACGGGAAGCCGAGGACCCGCGCCGCGTCCTTGATGGCCTGCTTCCCTTTGATCGTGCCGTAGGTGACGATCTGCGCGACATGGTCCGAGCCGTACTTCGCCGACACGTACCTGATCACGTCGCCACGCCGGCGCTCGTCGAAGTCGATGTCGATGTCGGGCATCTCGTTGCGTTCGGGGTTGAGGAACCGCTCGAACATCAGGTCGTAGCGGAGCGGGTCGAGCTCGGTGATCCCGAGCACATAAGAGACCACGGATCCCGCTGCGCTGCCCCGCCCGGGCCCAACCCGGATCCCCTGGCCCTTCGCCCAGTTCACGAAATCCTGAACAACGAGGAAGTAGCCGGCGAAGTCCATGTCCCGGATCACCCGTAACTCGTACGCGACCCGCTCGCTCAGCGTCTGATCGGAGATGCCGCGCTCGGAGTTCCCGTACCGGCGTCTCACACCTTCGGTCACGAGATCCGATAGGTAGCCGTCGAGCGTCTTACCTTCCGGGACTTCGTAGCGTGGGAGGAGCATCTTGCCGAACGTGATCTCGACGTTGCAGCGCTCGGCGACGTCAAGCGTGTTCTCGCACGCTCCCGGCCAGCGCTGGAACGCCGCCCGCATCTCTTCCGGGGTCTTCAGGTAGAACTCTTCCGAGTCGAACTTGAATCGGTTCGGGTCGCTGAGCTCGGTTCCGGTCTGGATGCACAACAGAACGCCGTGCGCCGAGGCGTCGTCTTTGTGTGTGTAGTGAGAGTCGTTCGTCGCGACCCACGGGATCCCCATCTCGGTGCCGATAGCGACGAGCTCGTCGTTGAGGGGCCGCTGCGCCGGGATGCCATGGTCCTGGAGCTCGAGGTAGAAGCGATCCCCGAAGACCTCGCGGTACTGAGCGACCTTGCGGCGAGCCAGCGCCGGGTTCCCCGCGACGATCGCCTTGGGGATCTCCGCCGAGAGGCAGCCCGACAAGCAGATGAGCCCTTCCGAATGCTCCTCGAGGATCTCGTGGTCGAGCCTCGGGCTGTAATGGCGACCCTCCAGCCACGCCTTGCTCGAAAGCTTCACGAGGTTGGAATAGCCGGTGTTGTCGGCCGCCAGGAGCGTCAGATGGTAGGTCTTGTCACCGTTCTCTCTCTGGGGCGGCTTGTCCCTGCGGTCGCCGTCGAAGAGGTAGCCCTCCATGCCGAGGATCGGCTTCACACCGGCATCCGCACCGCTCCTGTAGAACTCGAGGGCGCCGTACATCACCCCGTGGTCGGTGATGGCGCAGGCGGGCATATCGGCGGCCGCTGCCGCCTCGAACATCTCCTTGATCCGGCTGGCCCCGTCGAGCATCGAGTACTCGGTGTGGGCATGGAGATGGACGAAACTCACTGCGGTCGATGCCCTCTTTTCCGGCTATCCAGCGGTTGATGGGGGGTGAATCACACCCTTGTTGTTCTATCACCCCGGACCGACGCGTTCCGGCGTTCACGCTCCTTTATGTGCCCTGTGGGCAACAAGTCCCGTAGCTTGGGGATAAGGACCTCAGAAAGTCGCCGGGGTGTGGATACCGGCCCGCTCCAGGGCCTCGACCAGGGGGCTCGGGAGCGGATCGGACACCGCTATCTCCCGGCCATCGTCGGGATGGGGGAAAGCGAGACGGACGGCATGGAGGCCGGGTCGCTCCAGCCCGATGGCCCGCGATGCCTCCCCCACGCCCCCGTAGAGGCGGTCCCCGGCGATCGGATGACCGAGATGCGCCAGGTGCACGCGGATCTGGTGGGTCCGGCCGGTCTCGAGCTGGACCCGCAGGAGGGAAACTCCCCCGCCCTCGCCGATGATCCGGTAGTGGGTGACCGCCGGGCGTCCCCCATCCACGACCGCCATGGACCGTCGCCGGGTGGGATGGCGCCCGATGGACGCCTCGATCGAACCGGAGTCCGACGAGGGCCGGCCACGGACTATCGCTGCATAGGTCCTGTGGATCAGCCGCCGCTTCATAGCGTCCCTGAGCTCCTCCAGAGCGTCCTGATCGCGGGCCACCAGGAGCAACCCCGACGTCTCCTTGTCGAGACGGTGGACTATCCCGGCGCGGTCGAGGGCTGCGGCGGGGGCTCCCAGCTCGCCCAGCAGAGCATTGACCAGGGTCCCTCCCTCATGGCCCCCCGAAGGGTGCGTGACCATCCCCGCCGGTTTCGACACGACCAGCACCCGGTCGTCCCGATACCGGATGGCCAGAGGTGATGACTCGGCCGCGGGGGTCTTGTCTTCGGCGGGGGGCGGAGTGCCTTCGATCGATCCGCCCGCCGCCACCCGGGCCCCCGGCTTGGTCACCTGACCGTCGATCGTCACCCTGCCCGAACCGAGCGCCTCGCGGGCGATCACACGCGGGACGCCCAGCACCTCGGCCACGGCGACGTCGGCTCGCGCTCCGTCGAGGGATACGGGTATCTCACGTCCCATCTTCATCCCCGACATCCTCGACGCCATCCTCGACCGCATCTTTGCCCGACCTCACCGAGGACCACAGAAGGCAGATGACCCC
>JBKJYP010000126.1:0-9418 GCA_046715695.1 Actinomycetota bacterium
CTGGATCTCGGTAAGAAGATGTAAGTCGACACGATGAACAACGAACGGGACCGCCTCGAGATTCTTGTGCTTGGTTATCGAAAGCTCTAGCGGCGCCCTAGAAAACCCGTCGAAACCCTGAAGCCGAGCGGCTGCCGGACCACTCATGGCGCAACCATCACCTCCCCAAGCAGTTGCTGCCATCGCGTCCCTTGCCCAGGTCTTTGGCGCCCCTGCCATGGCAAACACACCGGGAAGAAGCCGCACGTAGAGACCCTTGGCTACTCGAGCCCTGACCTGCGCGCCGGAGTGGCCCGCCTATCTCGGCCACTGTGGCTGGGGTCGAACGGCGTCGCATGACGCCTGCGTCGCGAAGAGCCTTAAGGCTTCCTCCGGCACCAAGCGCCGCCGTTCGAAGGTTAGACAGAGTGAAGCCTCGCGGCGGGACAGAAAAGGGCGACGACGACGGTGCTGGAGGGAGCCTAAAAATGATCTGAGTGACCGGAGGCGTCGGCGGCGTCGCCCGTGAAGCTGGGCGGGGCTCTCGGTTAGCCGATGTCCCTTAGTTCTCGTTTGATCTCGCTTATCTCGTCGCGGATGCGGGCGGCGTACTCGAAGCGGAGGTCCTCGGCGGCTTGATGCATCTCCTCTTGTAGTTGGAGGATCAGGCGCTTGAGATCGTCGGGGGTGCCGCCGACCGGATCGCGGCGACGACTTCTCGACTTGTTCGGTGTGGTGGCGTCGCGTTTGCGGCCGAAACCTTCGATGAGGATGTCGGTGACCGCCTTGCGGATCGATTGTGGGTCGATGTTGTTGGCTTCGTTGTACTCGAGTTGGATCTGGCGACGGCGTTGCGTCTCGTTGATGGCTTTGCGCATCGACTCGGTGACTTCGTCCGCGTACATGATTACCTGGCCCTCGACATGCCGGGCGGCACGGCCGATCGTCTGGATGAGAGACGTCTGGGAACGGAGGTACCCCTCCTTGTCGGCATCCAGGATCGCTACGAGCGAGACCTCGGGCAGGTCGAGTCCCTCACGGAGCAGGTTGATGCCGACGAGCACGTCGAACTCCCCCAGACGCAGGTCGCGCAGGATCTCGATGCGCTCGACGGTATCGATATCTGCGTGGAGGTAGCGGACCTTGATACCCGACTCCAAGAGATAGTCGGTCAGGTCCTCGGCCATCTTCTTGGTGAGGGTGGTGACGAGCACACGAGCCCCCGCCTCAGTGCGCTTGCGGATCTCTTCCATCAGGTCGTCGATCTGGCCCTTCGTGGGCTTGATGACGATCTCGGGGTCGACGAGGCCCGTGGGACGGACCAGCTGTTCGACCGGCTTGCCGCCATGGCGCAGCTCCCAGGGCCCAGGGGTCGCGCTCATGAACACGATCTGCTGCGTGACGTCGAGGAACTCGTCGAAGCGAAGAGGCCGGTTGTCGATCGCGCTCGGCAACCTGAAGCCGTGCTCGACGAGGACCTTCTTGCGGCTCAGGTCACCCTCGTGCATCCCGTTGAGCTGGGGCACCGAGACGTGAGACTCGTCGAGCACGACGAGGAACTCACGGTTGTCGCTGCCGCCCCGGAAGTAGTCGATGAGGGTGTTCGGGCGCGAGCCCGGCTCGCGGCCCTCGATGTGTCGCGCGTAGTTCTCGATCCCGGAGCAGAAGCCGACCTCGCGCATCATCTCCAGGTCATATTGAGTGCGCATCCGAAGCCGCTGGGCCTCGAGCAGCTTGTTCTCGCTCTCGAGCACGTACAACCGGTCCTTCAGCTCACTCTCGATCGCCCCCAGCGCCTTCTCCATGCGCTCCCTGGAGGCGACGTAGTGGGAGGCCGGATAGATCGTGACGTGGTCCAGCTCTCGCACGATCTCACCTGTCAATGTGTCGAGCTGGATGATCCGGTCGACCTCGTCGCCGAACAGTTCGATCCGGACGGCCAGCTCCTCGTAAGCCGGGAAGACCTCGATCGTGTCTCCCCGAACCCGGAACTTGCCTCGGATGAAGTTCATGTCGTTGCGCTCGTACTGGATGTCGACGAGGCGCTGCAGGATGAACTCCCGGTCGGCGGTTCCGCCGCGGGCAACACTGACGACCTGGTTCAGGTACTCCTCAGGCGAGCCGAGGCCGAAGATCGCCGAGACGCTCGCCACGATCAGTACGTCGTCGCGCTGGAGCAACGCGCTCGTGGCCGAGTGGCGCAGCCTTTCGATCTCGTCGTTGATCGACGAGTCCTTCTCGATGTAGGTGTCCGACGATGGGACGTAGGCTTCTGGCTGGTAGTAGTCGTAATAGGAGACGAAGTACTCCACCGCGTTGCGAGGGAAGAACTGCTTGAACTCGTTGCAGAGCTGAGCCGCCAGCGACTTGTTGGGCGCGATCACCAGCGTGGGCTTCTGGATCTGCTCGAGGGCCCAGGCGATCGTTGCCGTCTTGCCCGTGCCGGTGGCCCCCAGCAGGGTGGTGTAGTGCTCGCCGGACAGGACGCGCTCGGCTATCTGGGTGATCGCCGTGGGCTGATCCCCAGCCGGCGAGAAATCGGCTTCGACCTTGAACGGGGGCATTACAAGATTGTAACTACTGCTTGGTTTTCTCCGAGATGTTCAATGATTGCAGTGCTCGATAGCTTCCTTCTTGCCCTGGTCGATCGTCGAGACGATCGACTATTAGAGTTTGGCGACTATCCCCGAGATCTCGTCCAGCGAAGTGACGACCGGCCACGGCATGTCGGAGTAGCGGCGGTCGCGGTCGAGGAGTATCGGCTTGATGCCGACTGAGGCCGCCGGCTCGCAGTCGAGCCCGGGAGAGTCGCCCACGTGAACAGCTTCCTCGGCTGAGACCCCTGCCCTCTCCAAGGCCAGCTCGTAGATCCGAGGATCAGGCTTCTCGACCCCCTCGATCCCGGAGATGACCGCGACTTCGAAGAGGTGACCGACCTCGAGCTCGACGAGCATCTCCTGGAGCCATTCGTCGAAATTCGATATCAGGCCCAATCGATAACTACCTTGGAGCGTCGTCAGGGCCGACAGCGCGTCGGGGAAGAGCCTGTAGGTGGAGCTCTTCGAGAACGTCTCGTACAAGAGCGACACCAGAGCCTCGTCCATATCTTGTTCTGGCGTCCGCCCGAGGGCGCCCGCTTTCCCAAGCTCCTCCAGGAAGCGGCGATAGAGGAATGTCCAGAAGGTGCGCGAGTCCTCGGGAGACATGGACGGGCCCTTCTCGACTCCGGACTCCTCGGCGATATCGAGGAGATGAGGAGCGAGACGCGCCCTCACGTCGTTTACCTCCTGTGCGGTCACCGGCCGGCCGGCCGAGGTGATCGTGGTGGCGAACAGCTCGGCGAAGGAGGGATGGGGATAGAGGAGGGTCTCCCCCGCATCGAAGAAAACGGCCTTGATCATCAGAGGCGGTCCTGGAGCCGGGCCCACACCTCTTCGGCCTTGAGGTCCAGATCGGCGATGGCGCCATCGTTGGTCACCACGATGTCGGCGTTAGCGATGAGCTCCTCCTGGGGGCGCTGCGCCGCCATGCGGGCTTTCGCATCGGAGAGAGCGAAGCCCCGGCCAAGGACCAGCCTCTTCTCGCGACTCGCGGGATCCGCTGTGACAACGATCAGGACCTCCACGATGTCCCGGAGACCTGTCTCCACGATGAGGGCGGCGTCGAGGATGACGATCTCGTTGGTCCCGCCCAGCTCCTCGAGTTGGTCGGCGATCGACTGGGAGATCACCGGGTGCACGATCGCGTTGAGTGCGGTCAGTTTGGCGGGGTCGGCGAAAACGATCGCCGCAAGTCGCCTGCGGTCGATGTCCAAGGATCCGGCCGCGAGGATCTCGTCGCCGAACTGGTCCATAACCGAGTGCCATGCCGGTTGGCCGGGCTCCAAAGCGTCGCGCCCGATGCCGTCGGCATCGATAAGGATCGCGCCCTTGGACGCGAGTAGCCGGCCGAAAGTTGTCTTACCGGAACCTATGCCCCCGGTCAGACCGACGACGAGCAACGTGCGTCAGTTAGTTGGCTCGCGCTTGAGGTCCTCGATGATGGACTCGAGCGAGTCGTCGGTGGGCTGATCGGACTCGATGACCTCGCTGGCGGGAGCCGCATCGTCCAGCTCGGGCTCGGCTGTTAGCTCGGGCTCGGCTGTTAGCTCGGGCTGCACATCCGGCTCTTCCTGCGACACCCGCTCCTCGAGAGAGTCCTCATCGGGGTCCGACGCCGTGACACCCTCGACCAACGCCGGGTCGGTCTCGGGAGACATGAGAGCAACTACCTCGGCCTCTTCACGCTCTTCCTCCGGGGCGATCTCGCCGGCATCCTGCGGACTGGCCGCTGCTTCCGGAGCGATCTCGACGGAGTCAACCCGCTCGAGCTGGAACTCGGCTTCAGGGATCGCCGAGTGAGCGGGGGCATCGGCACTGTGCGAGTCCACCGGTGCATCCGGCCGCAGGGCTTGCTTGCGTGACAGGCTGATGCGGCGACGGTCGAGGTCGATGTCGATGATCTTGACCTCTACACGGTCGTGCACGCCCACCTCGTCCTCGGCACGCTCGACGTGATGCTCTGCGAGCTCGGAGATGTGCACCAGGCCCTCGATCGCGTCGTCGACCTCGACGAAAGCGCCGAAAGGCACGAGTTTGGTGACCCGGCCCTCGATCACATCACCGACGGCGTGGCCGCGGGCGAACTGACGCCATGGGTCTTCCTGCGTTGCCTTCAGGGAGAGAGATACACGCTCGCGCTCGAGATCGACATCCAGAACCTCGACTTCGACCTCCTGGCCGACTTCGACTACCTCACTCGGATGATCGACGTGCTTCCACGACAGCTCGGACACGTGGACGAGACCGTCCACACCGCCGAGATCGACGAAGGCACCGAAGTTGACGATGGATGAAACCGTCCCCTTGCGTACCTCGCCCTTAGCGAGTGAGGTGAGGAAGTCCTGGCGCTGCTCGGCCTGGGACTCCTCAAGGAACTTTCGGCGAGAGAGGACGACGTTGTTGCGGTTCTTGTCGAGCTCGATGATCCGGCACTCGAGCTTCTGACCGACGTACGGCTGGAGGTCGCGCACGCGGCGCATCTCGACGAGGGACGCCGGCAGGAAGCCACGTAGACCGATGTCGATGATGAGGCCACCCTTGACGACCTCGATGACGGGGCCGGTGACCGTGCCATCTCGCTGCTTGATCTCTTCGATCGTGCCCCAGGCCCGCTCGTACTGGGCCCGCTTCTTGGACAGGATCAGGCGGCCTTCCTTGTCCTCTTTCTGGAGAACGAGTGCCTCGATCTGGTCGCCTATGGAGACGATCTCGGAGGGATCGACGTCATTGCGGATAGACAGCTCACGGAGGGGGATGACGCCCTCGGACTTGTAGCCGATGTCCAGGAGGACCTCGTCCTTGTCGATCTTGACGATGGTGCCGGCGACCAGATCACCCTCCTCGAAGGGCTTGATCGTGGCATCGATGGCGGCGAGGAGCTCCTCATCAGTCTCGCCGACATCGTTCTCGACGATGACGCCCCCGGCGAAGGTCTCTCCCGAGGTCGACGGAGCGGTTCTGGTGATAACGCCGCCACTGCCGTCGGGGAGTGTGGCCTCTTGCTCTGGGGTCATATAGGTAGCTTCCTTTGTCCGGACAGAAAATCGCCCCCATCGGAGGGGGCCGGGAGAGTATAAGGGGGCGTCACGGGGCCCTCAACCGGTAAGGTCGGCGCATGGACCTATCCCGCCGGATCACATCGTTCGCATTGATCGCCACCCTCGGCCTCTTCGGAGGGGCTTGCGCGAGCGACCCAGAGGAGTCAGAAGGCGATGCCCCAGAGACCTCAGGCAGCGAGGCACCCGACAGCTCTCAGATCCAACAGGTCTCGGTCTCCGTGAACTCAGAGGCGATAACGGTCGATGGCGAGCTCGAACAGAACCCCGCGGACATCACTTTCACGAACGATGGGGACAAGACCGCCTTCGTCTTCATCGGCCGTTTGAACGACGGAGTCACCGAAGACGGGTTGCTCAAGGCGGTCAAGGGCAGCCCTGAAGCCGCTTTCGGCTTGGTGACTGCCGCGGGTGGGGTCGAGGTCGAGGCGGGATCCACCGCCACGCTCACCGCCGAGCTGCCCGAAGGTCTGTACGTCGCCGCCAACCCTGATGCGTACGCCAAGGTGGCCCCTGCATTCTTCTCGGTGGCCGCTGCGACAGAGACCATCGAGGAGCCCCCGGCGGAATGGGCGATCGAGGCCGGCGACTTCTACTTCACGCTTCCGGAAGGCATCACGGCCGGGACCTATCCGTTCGTGATCAGCAACGCCGGCACCCAGAGCCACGAGGTGATCCTGGAGAAGAAGGGCGATAAGTCGGCAGGGGTCTTCACCCTCGCCCCGGCTCCGGGCGGCAACGTGGGGTTGGACATCGAGTTAACCGCCGGTGAATACACCGCCATCTGCTTCTTCCCTGACGCCAAGACCGGGAAGCCTCACTTCAAGCTCGGGATGAAGCAGAACTTCATCGTCGAGTAGAACGATCCGGTCCGAGGTCTGGACCCGGTTCCAGTCACGCAAGGCATCGCGGTAGAGAGAGCGCACAACCCACAGGAAATACAACCCCGCCGGAACGGCCACCCAACCGATCACGAATCCGTGCACGTCGTAGTCGTACCGGCCGGTCGCGCTGTAGTAGCCGTAGACAGCGTGCATCAATGCGCATGTCGGGAACAGGATCGTGAGCGAGATCCCTGAAACGGACCAGCCGCCTAGTGGGCCTCGGTTCTGAAGCTGGGTGCGCAGAAGGAAGTAGCCGATAGTCAGATAGATCCCGACCAATAGAGCGTTCGGCCAGATCGAGGCGCTCAACCTGAGATCTCCGCTCCTCGTCAAGACGAAGGAGAGCAAGCCTGCCAGAGCCGCAGCCGACACGATCGGGATCGCGTGCATCCACGCGGGTGTACCAGATACGAATCTGTCGCCCCGTCCACCCGCCAAGGACTCAACCCGGAGGAAAGCCCAGATCGCGGCGGCGGGCATCCCGATGCCTACTGCGAGGAGGTCGAGAGCGCCGGAGCTCCGCCCCTCGAACGCCGCGTGCACACCGTGGATGAAGTGAAGTGGACCGCACGTGAATGCCAATGCGATGAAGGCGAGCCCGAAGTGTGACCATCCCAGCGTCTTCCAGTTGCGCTTCATGTCGATAACGATCAGGACACCGATGATCATGTAGACCGCGCCGAGGATCATGTTGAGAACGGCACCCATGGAGGCCACCACTATCTCCTCTGGCTAGCGGGGACACCGATCTGGCGCATGAACTCGAGGATCGACGAAGACTCCCCCACCGACTTATCGGGCGGGCCGGTCGGCGTGGGTTTACCGAGTTTCCTGAGACACACGGTGAAAGTGGAACCTTCATCCTTCGACCCCTGGACCTTGATCGAGCCTCCCATCGCCCTGACGAGACCCTTCACGACGTAGAGCCCGATGCCACTCCCCCCGAACACGCGGTCGCTCCCCGAGTCCGCCTGCCAGAAGCGTTCGAAACAGGCTTCCTTCTGAGAGTCGGTCATGCCGATGCCGATGTCGCTCACGGAGATAGTCACACCCTCGTCACCGTCAGAGATAGACACGGTTATCGGGCCACCATCTGGTGAGTACTTGACGGCGTTGTCGAGGAGGTGATCGATCACCGTCCCCAGTGCACCCGATTGTCCGAGGCCATACATAGTTGCGCGATCGGAGAACATAGAGATGTCACGTTTCGAGGACGACCCCCACGTTTCCACGTGCTCTCCTACGACACCGATCACCTCTATGGCCTCCACCTCGAGATCCAACTTGCCCGCATCGATACGGCTGGACAGAAGCAGCCGATCGACGATGCTCGAGAGTTCTGCAGACCTTCTCTGGATGGCCTCCAGACCTTTCATCCGGACGTCCTCACCCAGGTTGGAATTCGACAGCAGGGTTTGGGCGAAGCCTTGGATCACCGTCAGAGGAGTCTTCAATTCGTGCGATGTGGTCGCCAGGAACATGGTCTTCGCTTCATCGGCTTCGTGTAGACGCGTGATGTCCCTGAAGGAGAGGATGATCTCCGTTCGCTGACCCGGTGACCCCAAGAACGCGACGTTCATCAGCAAGGCCTGCTTGCTCTTGTCGCTCAATGTTCTAAAGACCTGCATACCCTCGGGATCCTTGGTGACGACCTTGGCCGCTAACGGCAACGCGGGCGTGCCTGCTCGTGTCTCTAGGCCGAGCAGCGCCGGGCCGTAGCGGCCGAGAGCCTGGGCTGCCGTGCGCTCGAAGAGTTTCTCCGCGGCCGTGTTCCATTCGGTGACTTTTCCGGCCTCGTCGGTGACCACGATCCCATCGCCGACCCGTTCGAGGATCGCCTCCGATTTCTCGTGAGCGCGGATGAGATGGCCGTTCGTCTCTTGCACGAGGGCGTCCACCTTCCGCTTGGTCCGGGCAAGGTTGACCATGAAGAAAAGGCCGCACCCAGCTATGGCGAGAGCGAATTCGATCAGAGGAGGCATCGTTCAGTCCACGATGTCCGGATATTCCCACCACGTCGATGACCCGGGTGGGTCAGAAAAGCTACCTTTTCGGACTAGTTAGCCCTTGGCATCCGCCCAGTTGTCGCCGTGAGAGACATCCACTTCCAGTGGGACGACCAGCTCCGCCACATCCGTCATCGCATGGGAGACGATCTCGGCGGTCGTGTCGATCTCGTCCTCAGGGACCTCGAAAACGAGTTCGTCGTGAACCGTGAGGATCATCTCGGCCCCCAGCGACGACGCTGTGAGCGCGTTATCAACGGCGATCATCGCCAGCTTCATGATGTCCGCAGCGGTCCCTTGGATCGGTGCATTCAGAGCTTGTCTTTCGCCGATGGAGCGAACACGGGGGTTGCCGCTCCCCAGCTCGGGCAGGTACCGGCGCCGTCCGAACAATGTCGTTGTGAAACCATCCGCATAGGCCTGGGTGACAACCTTGTCCAGGAAATCGGCAACACCCTGGAATTGCTCGAAGTAGATGTCCATCACTTCTTGGGCCTCGGCGATCGGGATGTTGAGCCTCTCGGCCAGCCCCGGTGCTCCCATCCCGTAAGCGAGACCGTAGTTCACCATCTTCGCGGTCGAGCGGTTACCAACGGTCAGGTCGCCGGCCGGGACCTTGAAGATGCGCGATGCCGTTTCGGCATGGACGTCGTGTCCCTCTTCGAAGATGTCCAGGAGGATCGGGTCCTTGGATAGATGTGCCATCACCCGAAGCTCGATCTGGGAGTAGTCGATGGACAGGATCGACTTGCCCGCCTCCGGGATGAAGGCGCGGCGGATCTGGCGCCCCATCTCCGTTCGCACCGGGATGTTCATGAGGTTCGGGTTCGTGGAGGACAGACGTCCGGTCGTGGTGCCCGTCTGGTCGTAGGTCGTGTGGACCCTGCCGTCGT